>NZ_CEZPJD010000614.1:1353-4911 GCF_983059655.1 Okeania sp. | reverse complement strand
CCTGCCTCTACTTTGTTAATGAATTTATTTCTAATTACAAGTGCGGACTTTTTGCCAAAGTTGTCGATAATTCCAGATACCTAAACTTCCTTGTTTGGCATAATTTTCTGTCGGGTTAAGCGGTAGCGCAACTCAACCTACCCTAGCTGACTCCTGTCTCCTGACTCCTTCTTTTTTCACCCAAATTTAATCATTTCTCGACCTTGCATTTTCGGATTTTCACCCTTTAATAAAGGTTCTAAAGTCGCCTTAATTCTATCGGCAGAAGGCGGACATCCAGGCATGAAAATATCCACTGGAACAACCTCATGCACTGGTCGAACTTTATCAAGTAATTCTGGTACAATTCCCGGCTCATTTGGTAATTGCTTATTTTCATCTGCCAACTCTAAATAACTTCTTTCTAAAACAGGTTTCGTACCACCCAACATATTTCGCATAGCTGGCACATTGGCAGTAACAGCACAATCTCCAAAAGAAATTAACGTCTTAGTCTTTTTCCTCACCTCAAGAATTATTTCTAAATTATCCTGATTAGCAATACCTCCTTCCACCAAACAAACATCTACATTTTCTGGATATTCTTTAATATCGCTGCCCACCGGACTATAAACAACTTCAACGTGATTCGCCAGTTCAAACAACCATTCATCTAAGTCGAGAAACGACATATGACAACCAGAACATCCAGCCAACCAAACTGTGGCAAATTTTATTTTATTTGACATAATTAATACCTTTAATTAGGGAACAGTTAAACAATTAATAATTAATAATTAATAATTATTTATCCTTGAAAGATGTCACAAATAATTTCACTCCTTTAAATGTTAAATAATTTCGATAAATTACTGTAGCATCAAGTTTTGAGCTGAGAAAATATACACCACTTTGCGACTCTATGAGGTACACCCCGAAGCGGGCAAGATGCCTAAACGCAGGCAAGATGCCCACGCTACGATATTTTCACCATTTACCCTGTACATCATTTGCCGGAAATATGCTGTAACTGTTAACTGTTAACTATCGACTGATAACTGATAACTGATAACTGTATTTACCTTGTCCATTGTTTATTCTCCCTAGCATTAACCAAAAATTCCAACTTAGAGCGATCGCGCTCCATTTCAGCCACCGTTGCTCCCTTACGGAAAATTGCACCAGTTGGACAAGCATCCACACACTTACCACAAGCAGTACAAGCATCAACCTCTCCCCAAGATTGATTCAAACCTGAAACAATATAACAAGCAGCACCACGACTTCCCACATCCCAAACGTGCGCTCCCTCTATTTCATCACAAACCCGCACACAGCGAGTACATAAAATACAACGATTATGATCTATACCAAATTGCTTGTGAGATAGATCCATTCCCCGATCTGGGAAACGATAGGGAAACCGAGTATGATCCATCCCCACCTCTACTGCCATATTCTGTAACTCGCAATTCCCATTCGCAACACAAACTGCACAAACATGGTTGCCCTCAGAAAATAATAACTCCACCAACATCCGTCGATATTCTTGCAACTTCTGAGTTTGAGTCTGAATTTCCATTCCCTCAGCAACCTGAGTTACGCAAGCAGGCAATAATTTTTTTGTGCCAGAAACTTCTACCAGACATAACCGACAAGCACCAATATCCGTCACTCCCTCCAAATGACAGAGAGTAGGAATGCGAACTCCTGCTTCCTTGGCAGCTTGGAGAATAGTACTTCCCTCCTCAACTGCAATTTGATTGCCATCAATAGTTAAAGTTTTTACTGACATATTTTTCCTCCTCTATAAACTATGCCGAATAAAAAAAAGAAGAATATTGATCTTACCGATACCGAAAAATTGTGGTTGAAAGCCTCCTATTTTAAGAGGATAAAAAGAAAAATTTTCATGATTAGTCAATCAATTCCATTTTAAAGGAGAGGTAATTCTAAATTCTAAATTCTGAATTCTAAATTCTTGAAAACTCCGACTCCTGCAATAAATCTAGATATTCTTGCTTAAAATAGCGCAACGTACTCAAAACCGGATTAGGTGCAGTCATCCCCAAACCACACAAGCTAGTATCCTTCACCACATAAGACAACTCCTCCAACCTTTCTAAATCGAGAGCAGTCGCCTGTTTATTCAAAATCTTAGTCAGTAAAGCATATAACTGTACAGTGCCAGTACGACAGGGAATACATTTTCCACAAGTTTCGCCGCGACAAAATTCCATGTAAAACTGCGCTACCTCAACCATACTGGTTTCCTTATCCATAATCACCATGCCACCCGAACCCATCATCGAACCAACTTTGCTCAGAGAGTCGTAGTCTACAGGAGTGTCGAGCATTGAAACAGGAATACAACCACCGGAAGGCCCTCCTGTTTGTACCGCTTTCACTTTCCCACCAGGAACACCACCTCCCATTTCCTCAACAATTTCCCGCAGAGTTATTCCCATCGGTACTTCAATTAAACCGTTATTACGGACTTTGCCTGTGAGAGCGAATATTTTTGTACCTTTACTATTTTCAGTGCCAATACTCGCGTACCACTCTGCACCTTTTTTCAGAATAGGGGCAATATTAGCAAAGGTTTCCACGTTATTAATTAGGGTTGGATATCCCCAAAGTCCAGATTGAGCTGGATATGGCGGACGGGGTACGGGGTTGCCACGTTTACCTTCCACTGATTTGATTAGAGCTGTTTCTTCTCCACAAACAAATGCACCAGCACCGATGCGGATATCAATTTTGAAGTCAAAAGGACAGTCAAATATTTGACTACCCAAGAGTCCGTATTTTTTTGCTTGTTGAATAGCTTTTTGTAACCGTTGGATGGCGAGGGGATATTCAGCACGAACGTAAATGAAACCGTGATTTGCTCCCACAGCATAACCAGCGATCGCCATTCCTTCCAATACTAAATGGGGGTCGCTTTCTAATACACTCCGGTCCATAAATGCACCGGGGTCTCCTTCGTCACCGTTGCAGATAATATATTTCTGACCTTCTGGCATTTTGGCAACGGTTGCCCATTTTAAACCAGTGGGATAACCGCCACCACCCCTACCTCGCAAACCACTGCGAGTAATTTCCTCAATGACTTCACCGGAACTCATTTCATGTAAGGCATGGTACAAAGATTCATATCCACCGACGGCGATATATTCTTCTATGCGTTCGGGGTTAATTTTTCCTGTATGTTCCCTAACTATGCGGAGTTGTCGAGAAAAGAATGGATGTTGGGAGTCGCCCTTTGTGACTTGGGTTGTACCGCCATTGAGTGCGTCGATAATACTGGCAGCGTTTTCGGGTTCCACTTCTTCGTATAGGGTGTCATCTGGGTCTATTTGTACCAGGGGGCCGCGCCCGCAAAATCCCATGCAACCTACTCCTACTACTTCGATACGCTCTTCTAACCCTGCTGCTTTAACTGCATTTTTCATATTTTTCATTACATCTACAGAATTAGCAGCTTGACAACCTGTAGACGTACAGCAGTGAACGCGAATACTTTTTTGTCTGGTTTTTTCTGCTTCGGCAATATCGAGTAAATCTTGATAGTCCATA
>NZ_CEZPJD010000614.1:0-1253 GCF_983059655.1 Okeania sp. | reverse complement strand
ATTTACTCCTGCCAACCTTTAATTTTTTCCATAACTGCTTCTGGAGTTTGTTTACCTGCGATGCTACCATCAAAAACCACTGCTGGAGCAATTCCACAAGCACCCAAACAACGAGCTGCCATAAGAGAAATTTGATCGTCTGCTGTTGTTTCTCCTAATTTTATTTCTAGTTCTTTTTCTAATGTTTTAATTACTTCTCCACCACCTTTTACATAACAAGCAGTACCCATACATACCACACAAGTATGAGCGCCATTAGGCTTAAGTGAAAAAATATGATAAAAAGTTGCTACTCCATATACTCTACTCAATGGTAATTTTAAACCTCGTGCTATATAGGTCAAAACATCAGGTTCTAAATAGCCAAATGTTGATTGTGCTTTATGCAATACTTCAATTAAAGAATCTTGACGATATTGATTCCGCTTCATTGTAATATCTAACTGTTTAAAGCGTTTATCGCCACTAGGATGACTCTTTTTATCTTGTTGAGAATCTTTGCTTTTAGTATCTTTAATGGCAGTTTCCATTTCTATAATGCTCCTCAACTTAACTTCTCTTGGTATTTGCTTTTGATAGTAGCCGATATTTACTTAATATTTACTGCCTACTTATTAAAGTTTTAATTTATTTATATTGTTACATATTACTATTTTTTTGAACCACTTAATTTACATTTTATTACATTTTTTTCATCTTGTTTAATAAACAACTTTTTTGTTGTTTAATCTGGCTTTAAGAGCAAACTTAAATCTTTAATAATTATTCAACAAGATCCCTAAAATAAATTAAATTTTTAACTCATAATATTCTGTTCGTTGAATATTTATATAAATTATCAAAAGTATTTACTACAGTTGATTGAATGCAGGGAGTAGGAAGAAATAATTATGGTCTACCTACTAGTAATGGAGAAAATGAAGATATTGAAACAGCGATCGCTCTTTGATACTTGACAATTTGCCTAAGTTATGAAAGCAGAACTCTTACCGCCAAAAATTGAGAATCCGTGCATCCGTGCCATAATCCTTGTGAGCAGTTGAGTTTAAGGAGGAAACAAAAATTATACAACAGTTCAGTAGGATGTGTTAACGTTTGCGCAGCATTCCGCAGGAAAGTGTAACGCACCGCAAATCTATAATTTTTCGGTGAGTTACGCTGACGCTAACCCACCCTACTATTTTTTTACCCTTGAATTAAATCATAAATTTCTGATGGATTCCAATCATATAAAAGCCAACGATTTTTATCTG
>NZ_CEZPJD010000613.1:2506-4916 GCF_983059655.1 Okeania sp. | reverse complement strand
TAATTACTTCAATATTTAATCTCCCCCACTCCCCCACTCCCCCACTCCCTCGCTCCCCTGCTTCTAAACTCCCATGGGCAGGACTAAACCTTCGCGGGCCATAACTGCCTGGGGAAAAGCTGCTTTGACTTTTTTTGCTATTTCATCAAGAAAATCATCACTGTGAGTAGGTTCATGGTGAAAAATTACCACCCGCTTCACTCCAGCAGCCTTAGCTACTTTGATTGCTTCCTGCCAAGTCGAATGTCCCCAACCTACCTTAGAAGACTTGGGATTATGATACTCATCGTCAGTGTACATAGCATCATAGATTAAGAGGTCAGCATTGCGGGATAAATGTACCACACTTTCATCCAAGCGGTCGGGAAAATGTTCTGTATCAGAACAATAAACTACCGTCCGTCCATTCCATGTCACTCTATATCCCATTGCTGTGTTAGGATGATTAAGAGAACCAGTCTCAATTTCAATATCACCCAGCATCATTTTTTCCCCATGCTGAAGCTCATAAAAACGTAAGTCACCTTGAACACCATTTAAAGGAATAGGAGAGTTATAATGTAATACCCTCTGTATAAAATGCTTTTTCATGGACTCCCCTTCTGGAGGTATAGCTCCGTAGATATGAAAACTATTTCCTTCGGTAAAAGCAGGAGTAAATAAAGGGAAACCTTGAATATGATCCCAGTGATAATGAGTGAAAAACATATAAGCTTCTATTGGCATATCCTGCATCATTTCCTTGCCTAATTCTCGTAGGCCAGTACCACCATCAAATATCAGACGCTTACCAGCTATTTGCATTTCTATGCAGGAAGTATTTCCACCATATCTAATAGTATCTTTTCCTGGAGTAGGAACACTGCCTCGTACACCCCAGAACTTAACTAAAAAATCTCCCATTTGTTCAGGCATTTTGGAGAAATCAACATTATCTTGAGTTAGCACTTCAGAAGAAGGTTTAGTTTCCATATAAATTTTCTTTTAGCAGTTTCCACTTTAATTAATTTAAAGATTTCTGGATTGTTAGGAAATTGAACTAGGGACAGGAAATATAGCAGCTTGTTTTTCTATAAAGTTGCTAACTATTGCCAATTCAAAAATTTGTCCAATTTTAATAGTTAACCAACCTACAGACCACTACTTAGTAGCACTACAAGAATTGGTTAAAACATTTTTCAATCCTGTTCGCGGAGCGTTTCCGCAGGGAAAAACTATTTTAAAGTTAGCTATTCCCTATTCCTTCTCTTGGTCGATTGGATATAGTGAGGAGACCCGCTCTTATCAAAGCTGCTCCGCTATACCATCCCACCCTACGGGAATCTGTGCTAACAACCGCCTGCTGTCTTACGGCGACGTAGGATCTGACAACTTACGTCTGTCGCCGATGCAGGGTCGCACCTCTATTCCCTGGCGCGTAGCGCCATATACTCGAAACTCTCACACTGTCCATGATGGCGCAATAAATGATCGCATAACACTATAGCTACCATTGCTTCTACCATAGGTACAGCTCTAGGTAAAACGCAAGGGTCATGTCTTCCCTTAGCTGCTAACAATACCTCTTCACCCCTACTACTAACAGTACGCTGCTCTTTACGAATTGTAGCAGTTGGTTTAAATGCTGCCCGCAACACAATATTTTCTCCATTAGAAATTCCTCCCTGTACCCCTCCAGAACGATTCGTAACAGTCCGAATTTCCCCTTGCTCATCTGTATAGAATTCATCATTATGCTCACTACCTGTCAGAGTAGTACCTGCAAAACCAGAACCAATTTCAAATCCTTTGCTCGCTGGCAAGGACATTACACCTTTAGCTAAATCTGCTTCTAATTTATCAAATACAGGAGAACCAAGACCTTTCGGGACATTCCTGGCCACACATTCAACCACACCTCCCAGAGAATCTCCCACATCCCGTATTTGTTCCACTAATTCAATCATCCTGTCTGCACATTCGGCATCTGGACATCGGACAATATTACTTTCTACTTGTTCTATAGTCACTGTTTCTAGGTCAACAATGGCCTCTAAATTTTTGATGCGCTTCACATAACCGACAATTTCCACACCAGAATATTGTTTGAGAATTTTCTTAGCGATCGCTCCCGCAGCAACACGTCCAATTGTTTCTCTAGCCGAAGAGCGTCCCCCACCTTGCCAGTTCCTGATACCATACTTAGCATCATAAGTTGCATCAGCATGAGATGGACGATATTTACTAGCCATCTCCTGATAATCTTGTGAGCGAGCATCCTTATTTCTCACCAAAATCATAATTGGCGTACCCAAAGTTTGACCTTCAAATACTCCAGACAGTATTTCACAAGTATCTGTTTCTTTACGGGGTGTAGTAATTTTGCTTTGCCCTGGACGCCTACGGTCTAACTCATATTGAATTTCTGCAA
>NZ_CEZPJD010000613.1:0-2406 GCF_983059655.1 Okeania sp. | reverse complement strand
CCTCTATCCCATGGTCAAAGACAAAAGGGAGCTGCTTTTTTTGATTTTCCTCTTTTTTGATTATCTCCCTGATTCAATTTCTGCTTGGTCATAATACAGAGGCTTGGACGTAGGTTCTTATGTGTCTAGAGGTAGCGTGTCAGTCCAGGAATTTCACCCTATTGAAATTCAGATCGTTGACTCTTGAGGCTATTTGATTGTCTATTATTGCAGACATTGTTAAATTATCTCAATAATCGCCCAAATTTCTGGAGACAAAAGAGTATATTTAACTACATAAGACTATATTTATCTACAACGTTCATTATACAATATTATTACAAAAGATTAAAAAATTCTGCTGAATTATAGATTACATAGAAACTTATGGCACAAAGAACTGGATTAGGAGACTTGCTCAAGCCTTTAAACTCTGAATATGGTAAAGTATCTCCCGGTTGGGGCACGACACTATTAATGGCCGTTTTTATTGGCTTATTCTTTGTCTTCTTGTTGATTATTCTCCAAATCTACAACTCTTCGTTGTTGTTAGAGAATGTTGATGTGGACTGGGCTAGTCTAACTAAATAAGATGAATTAATAGAGTAGGGCTAAGAAATTCAATTAATTAAAATTTCTCCAGCCCTAACTGTATCCTTAGCAGTAATCTCAGGTAAATTTTAGGAGTAAAAAACAAGATGAATATTTTCGGTATTGGTCTCCCTGAAATGATTGTAATTTTAGTCGTAGCTCTTTTGATATTCGGTCCAAAGAAACTACCAGAAATTGGTCGTAGTTTAGGGCAAGCGATAAATAGTTTTAAGGCAGGAGCTAAAGAGTTTGAAAATGAGTTTAAACGAGAGGCAAAACAGTTAGAAGAAGGGTCTCAAGTTAGTCAGTATGCACCAGAATCAGAGTCAGAACAAGTAGTAACTGTTTCTTCTCCTACAGAGAAAAGTCAGAAAAGCTAGTTGTTTATTATTGTTCATTAATAGACAATTGATAATTACCTTTATTTGAAACTGTTCTTGATTGAATATAAGGAAATATTATTTCTTTGTTCCCTACATGAAAAGAGTCAGCTTTTTATCTGAATTATTTAATTATTAATTATTAGGTAAAAGTAGAGAAAAAAATCACCTGAGCTAATTCAAAAAATTATTATATTTTTGACAATTTAATTTGAATTATTAATGTAATGAAAGAGGTGGTATCAGGGCAAAATTTAGTAATTCCTCAACTAATTGTAGGTTTAGGAAATCCGGAGCCAAAATATGAAAGGACTAGGCACAATATAGGATTTGCGGCGGTTGATACTATAGCCAATATGTGGCAGGTTTCTCTATCTGAAAACCGGAAATTTAAAGCAGAGTTTGGAGAAGGCAGAGGTATAAAATCTGATAAAATTTATTTGCTCAAGCCATTGACCTATATGAATAGGTCTGGACAAGCAGTGCGTGCGGTCTTAGATTGGTATAAATTGCCACCAAATTCAGTGCTGATTATATATGATGATATGGATTTACCGATGGGACGACTGCGACTACGGTTATCTGGGTCAGCAGGTGGCCATAATGGAATGAAGTCAGCGATCGCTCATTTAGGGACTCAAGAATTTCCTCGTTTGCGAATAGGTATAGGTAAGCCAAAGAATGCTAGTGCTGAAAGTAGAGATCCAAATACTATTGGTCATGTTTTAGGAAAGTTTAGCCCAACAGAAAGTCAATTAATGACTCAAGTACTGAAATTAGTAGTAGATGCAGTAGAGCTTTCTGTGAGACAAGGGATAGAAAAAGCTATGAGTCTCTATAACAATCGTAGTGTAAGCTTACCAGAAGATTAACTTACTATTTAATTGGAGAGTACAAAGTTCTTCCAAAAAACTATTAGCTTTGAAAACAGAAAGTATTACTGGAAAAAGCTTACATTATTGACAGCTATTAATAAAGAGTTTTTAACCTTTAGATCGTTGAAAGCCTTAACTAGCAATAGTTATTCCAAGAACTTTGCACTCTGTAGTATTTAAGAAAGTATTTAAAAGTGTCTTGGTTAGTATAAGTGAGGATATTATAGAAATTTAAAATTTTGACTTTAATCAAAAGTGTGACTTTTAACTATTAATGAGTTATAAAGGTTTACCAGAGACTACTGCTTATGTCAGAGTAACTCGCCAGTCTTGGCAAAAAGGCACTATCGAAGGAGAAGTAAGTGCTGGGTCTTTTAATTGGCATTTTAAATGGGGTTTTCGCCATGAAAAAACTCTTTCCATTCAACCTTCTCAAGGACGTGCTTTAATTCAAGAACCTTTAGGTAGGTTTCTAGAAAAATGGGATTATCAACTAGAAGCTGGTGGGGATTACTATTTTACAATTAAAGCAAAATTTTAGCAAAATTTAAGATATTTTAGATTTAAGATTTTAGCTGAAA
>NZ_CEZPJD010000612.1:0-4961 GCF_983059655.1 Okeania sp. | reverse complement strand
GGTGTAGTTGGTAAAGAAGCAGAAAATTCTGGTGTAGTTGGTAAAGAAGCAGAAATTAAAGACTCAAAAATTGCTCGGACTATTTACGAAGCTCAACCAAAAACCTTAGCTGAAACAGCAGCAGAAATTCAACAACTTCTTAAACAATTAGAACAATCAAACCCTACAGAAACCACAGCATGTCAAATGGCAATTGTTACTCAAGCTGTTGAAATTATTGAAAATAACCCCACATTAAAACAGCGGGTAATAGGAGCATTAAAATCAGCAGGAACAAAAGCATTCAAAGAAGCTATTGATAACCCAATTGCTAATGTTTTAGTCGCAGCTTTTCAAGGTTGGATAGAACCGTAAAAAATCCAACCTTTTCCAAGCCCCCTAAATCCCGTAATTTTGGGGGACTAGAGCAAGCAAATTGACTCTTGTTCCCCCCAAAGTTGGCTTGCTCGGGGGGCAAAATTCAGTATCAAAAAACTTTAATATATGATGATTCATGACGCGAGCAAGATGCTCGCACTAATTTTCAAACACTAACTTGGCGCTTGCTATTACGACCTAACACCAATTTGAAAAAAGAATGCTACAAAAAGGTGGATATTAATCGGACATGCTTAAAAATAGCTGTTCCAGTTCATTTGAGATAGTTATATCTATCTTTTTTCCCTTTTTTTCAATATTTACCCCTTCTTCCTTCTTCCCTCTTCCTTCTTTCTTACTTCTACCATTTGTAACAAAAATTTATCAAATTGATATAACACCTAAAGGTGGTATATGAAGTACAGAGATTAACAATTAAATGAATGCAAGTGCGGGCATCTTGCCCGCGATGGGTATACCTCACGCTTAGTGGAATCTGCTATATGTCCATTTTTTATTATCAAAAATATTGACAAATATAAAAAAATATGATTATATAGTTAATGTTTTTTTGCCCTCGAGTACTAAAATGAATCAAACTGCAGACAAAACTTCAGAGAAAAACTCCACTAATACTGCCTTATTAGAGGATGTAGTTGGAGCCTTAGCAAATGAAAAACCCCAAGGACTTCTTATTTCATTCGATAGTGCTGAAATAGATGCACTGGTACAAACCTTAATACAACAGGGAGAATTTGAGGCAGGTAGCGATGTACATTTAGAATACAAAGCTGAACTGCTGACTGAACTCAAATCAGAGGTACTCTCTGGTTTATCAGCAGGGTTTGAAATCATAAATGATTATGAAAACCTACCAATTTCTTTCATCCGGTTTGATTCAGAAATACCTTTGGCGGAACTGTTAGAAAATCCTGATGTTTTACAAGCATCGGTTCCCCAAATATATCAACCGTTGCTACAAGAAAGTCTGTCCTTAATCAATCAACCCCAAGCAGTAGCAGGCGGATTTACTGGAGAAGGTACAGCCATTGCCGTTTTGGATACAGGTGCCAGAACAAATGCTCCAGGATTAGAGGGACGGGTAGCATTTGCTCAGGACTTTGCTCCTGATGATGGCGCGGAGGATGATAACGATCATGGAACTAACGTTAGTGCTATTGCTGCTGGAGTTGCACCAGGTGCTGATATTTTGGCACTGGATGTTTTTGATAAAGGTGGTGCCAGCGATGCAGATATTATAAGTGCGATTAACTGGTCAATTGATAACAAAGATCAGTATAATATTAAGGCCATCAATATGAGCCTTGGTAGCGACAAGTTAAACAATCCAGTTCCTGACAATAGCGCTCCTCTAGGCCAAGCAATTTTTAATGCAAAGGAAGCAGGAATTCTGAGTATTGTTGCTTCTGGGAATGAATACTTTACAGACGCAATTGGAAACCCAGCAGCTTTTGAAAGTGCAGTATCTGTAGGTGCGGTGTATGACTTTACAGGTTCCTATAACAATGAGGATAATGCGGTACCAGATCGAGTAGCAACTTTTTCCAACAGTGCCCAATTTCTAGACATATTAGCACCAGGAGCGTATATCACTGCTGGAGGATTAGAGAATTTTGATGGTACTTCCATGGCAGCACCTCATGTTGCAGGTGCAGTTGCTGTTTTAGGCCAAGCCTTCCCCAATGACACTCCTGACCAAATTCTGCAACGGTTGCTTACAAGTGGCAAACCCATTACAGACCACCGGAATGGAATTACCAAACCCAGACTTGACCTCGCTGCTGCATTAGAACTGGAATCCCCTCGAGTCCAAAATGATAATTTCCAAAATAGCAACTCTATTTCTGGTATATCAAGCACTGTCAATGGTACAAACAATAATGCAACTTCTGAGCAAGGAGAGCCAGCTAGTGTTTCTGAGACAGGAGAGAATAATTCTGTATGGTGGAGTTGGACTGCTCCAACTTCTGGACAGGTAACTGTAAATACTGTCGGCAGTAATTTTGATACTGTATTAGCTGCATATACAGGTAATGCTGTTTCAAACCTGACTGAAATTGCTAGCAACGACAACAGCACTTCTAACCCTCCTCAGAGTGAAATTGTTTTTGATGCTGTAGAAGAGACAACATACCATTTTGTAGTAGATGGAGTTTCTAACGAGACAGGTAATATTGTCCTCAACCTTTCGCAAACAACAACAGGGGTAGAAAACGATAATTTCTCAAACAGTAATCCTTTAACTGGTTCCTCTGCTAACGTTGAAGCCTCCAACTTTGAAGCAACCAGCGAAAATGGAGAACCTCTTCATGCAAACAATCAACTTGAGGGGAATGAAGGTAGTTCTGTTTGGTGGAATTGGACAGCACCCGCATCTGGTCTAGTTACGATAACAACTAATGGTAGTGATTTCAACACTGTATTGGGAATTTATACAGGTAATTCTGTCTCAGCACTAACTGAAGTTGCCAGTGACGATGATAGTGGTGATGGAGTAGAAAGTCTGGTAATGTTTGACGCTGTTGGAGGCACAAACTATAAAATTGCCGTCGATGGATATTTGGGCGCACAGGGCAATATTGTTTTAGATTTAGTCCAGCAAACTACATCCATACCAAACGATAATTTTGCTGACAGTGCTACTCTCACTGGTACTTCTGATAGCGTAACTACCAGTAACGTCAATGCTTCCAAAGAAGCAGATGAGCCTAACCATGCAGAAAACAGTGGAGGTAGTTCCATCTGGTGGAATTGGACAGCACCTGATTCGGGATTAGTGAGTATTGATACCTTTGATAGTACTTTCGACACAGTTTTAGCAGCTTACACAGGTTCATCTCTCCAGGGGTTAACTGAAGTAGCAAGCAATGACGATGCTGGAACTGGCGTGCAAAGCGAAATCATGTTTGAAGTAGAAGCTGGAACTAACTATAAAATTGCAGTGGATGGGTTCGATGGAGCAGCAGGAGATGTTGAGTTAGCTTTGTCGTTACAGACAAATATGCTTGCCAACGATGACTTTGCCAACAGAATTTCTTTGAATGATACTGATGTTTTCATGGGCAGGAATGAGGGTGCAACTAGCGAACCAGGAGAACCAGCTCATGCAGAAAACACTGCTGCTGCATCTCTGTGGTGGAGCTATACTGCTCCAGAATCTGGTACTGTCACCATCAACACTGATGGTAGTGACTTTGACACCGTACTAGCAGCTTACACTGGTTCAACCCTTTCTGAATTAACTGAAGTAGCAAGCAGTGATGATAGTGTAGATTTTGGTCTCCAAAGTGAGATTACCTTTGATGTAGTTGCAGGGGAAACTTACAACATCGCAGTAGATGGCTTCAATGGTGATGTTGGTAATATTAACTTAGAAGTGCTTTTATCCACTTTTGAGAATGATATCGATCTATCTAGTCAACTTCTGGAAATAACTACAGAAGAAATTATTCCTGGTGAGCTTATTGATGTTGACTTTTCTGTAGACAACACTGGTAGCGATGATGCTACTGGGTTCTGGGTAGATTTCTTCTTATCCGAGGATGCTAATATTGACCCAGAGGAAGACTTCCCACTTGATTTTACTTGGATAGAAGATTTGCCTGGTAACAGTAGTACCGACGAGTTTACCCAAACTATTGAGCTGCCTACTGTAGATGAGTTTACTTTTGATGAAAACACAGATTATCAGATTGGGATGGTCATTAACTCCCTCGACGATGTCCCTGAAACTGACAAATCAAACAATACGATCGCCACAGCTTTAGAAGAAATTACCCCTCCACCTGCTGATGATGACCAGTTAATTGAAGGTACTTCCCAAGGGGAAGCGCTCAGTGGTGGTACTGGTAACGATACTATTGTGGGCTTGAATGGCGCTGATACCCTGGCAGGTAATGATGGCGATGACGAAATTATTGGCAGTCGTGGTGATGACTTCCTTTATGGCCAAGATGGCAACGATATTTTAGAAGGTCGTCTTGGTATTGATCGTCTCTTCGGTGGAGATGGGGACGATGAGATGAATGGTGGTCAAGGACGCGATCGCCTCAATGGTGGAAGTGGAGATGACACTCTATCTGGTGGTGCTAGTATTGACCGTTTTATCTTTGCTACAAATCAGGAATTTGATGCTGATGATATTGGTGTGGATGAAATTACTGATTTTGTTGTTGGTCAAGATCGAATTATCCTCGACCAAAACACATTTACTGGTATTAACGATATAGAAACAGAATTTGCTACTGTTACCAGTAATAGTGCTGCTGCAACTTCTGATGCTGTTATTGTTTACAACTCTAATAATGGTGCATTATTCTACAATCCTAATGGTAGTGCTAATGGTTTTGGTGATGGTGCTCAGTTTGCAACTTTGAGTAATGGAGCATTGCTTGAAGTTGATGATTTTGTTATCAGATAGTAACCGTACCATCTTTTTAATTCACTGTTTGGTCTTATATCATGTCTCTTTAAATAACCCCAATAAAAAATTTAAGGAGTAGTAGGGACGTTGCATGCAACATTCCTACTAATTAGGGCTTGCTGAAAAAGTCTTTTTTAAGGAGTAGGGGAGCGGGGGAGTA
>NZ_CEZPJD010000611.1:0-4971 GCF_983059655.1 Okeania sp. | reverse complement strand
ACAACAGAAGCAGGTCGCAAACCAAGCGTCTGGGATACTTTTAGCCGAACTCCAGGAAAAGTCTTACATGGTAATACAGGAGCAATAGCTTGCGACCACTATCATCGTTACGAAACAGATATTCAATTAATGGCGCAACTTGGTGTCAAACATTATCGCTTTAGTATTGCTTGGCCACGCATTATTCCTGATGGTCGGGGTACAGTCAATGAAGCAGGAATAGATTTTTATCGCCGTTTAGTAGACTGTTTGCATCAACACAATATTACTCCCCACGCAACTTTGTTTCATTGGGATAGCCCTCAAGCTTTAGAAGACTTGTATGGGTCTTGGCGTAGTCGGGAAATGGCAAAAGATTTTGCAGACTATGTAACTGCAGTAGTAAGTCGTTTAGGCGATCGCATCACTAACTGGATGACTATAAATGAAATTACTTGTTTTACCCATCTCGGTTATGCCGTCAATTTTGACCCTCCCCATGCTCCAGGTACTCGTGTTGATACGAATAAAGAAGTCTGGCAAACTTCTCATCATGCTTTACTTGCTCATGGGTTAGCTACTCAAGCAATTCGTGCTGCCTCTCCCACACCTTGTTTTATTTCTTTTGTTGATAATATTGCCGTAACTGTTCCCATTTCTGAAACACCAGAAAATATTAAAGCTGCTCAAGAAGCATTTCACCTTTGCGGGCAGAATGGTGGGATTATTTTTCCTGCTCTGACTGGTGCATATAGTGCTGCTTTACTAGAGCATTTGGGAAAAGATGCACCAGATATTCAAGCTGGAGATTTAGAAATTATTCATCAACCTCTTGATGCTGTTGGGTTAAATATATATTCTGGTACTTATGTGCAAGCAAGGGATAATGCAGTCGATAATTACAGCGATCGCCAACCTGGTTATGAGTTTTTATCTTTTCCTGTTGGTTATCCCAAAATGTATATGCCCTGGTTAAATATTATTCCCGAAAGTATCTACTGGGGTATTCGTCATATTGGAGAAACATTGAGGCGACAAGATTTACCATTATTTATTACTGAAAGTGGTTGTGCAGCTCAAGATGAAGTTAATGCTAGAGGCAAGATAATAGATACTGACAGAATTATGTATTTACGCCAATACTTCAAAGCTGCCCATCGTGCTATTAGTGAAGGTTATTCATTAAAAGGATATTTTGTCTGGAGTTTTATGGATAATTTTGAGTGGTCTTATGGTTATGACCGTCGCTTTGGTTTAGTTTATATTGATTATCAGACTCAGCAACGTCTACCAAAATCAAGTTTTGATTGGTATCAGGAATGTATTCAGCAAAATAGAGTTGTTTGAAGAAGGAAGAAGGCTTTAGTTATCTGGGAGATAAGGAAGAAAAATTTTTTGATATAGTAATAGCTAGAGCCGTTAGGAAATAGAATAGACCTCTTCCTAATCTGATAACTATTAGCTAGAAGCGCATTAATTAGGGTTTACTGATTAAATCTAAAATAATTACCAGATAGAGGTTTTAACCTTTTTAGGTATTGAAAAAGTACATAATTTTCAGCTCTTCATTCTCAAAAAGTTAGCATTTTTAGCAAGAATTGGGCAAAAAAATTATCCCCTACTCCCCTACTCCCCCACTTCTCCACTCCCCTACTCAAGTTATTTTCAAGGAGAAGTAATTGTTAATTATTAATTATTAATTATTAATTGTTGAATCACCTTTGATTTGAGCCATCATTGCAGCATCATCCCAATAAGAAGATACTTGTTTAATTTTACCATTTTCATTAATGTCAAAAATACTAATTCCCTCTGCAACTCCCCGATTACCATTTTTTCCCACTCCCTGCATCGTCCATTTAACTGCAGCCCCATTATCTACAATAAATATATTGTTTGGTGTCAATTCTAGTTGGGCAAAAATCATTGATAATAGCCCGAAGAATTTCTGATAATCTGACTGCACATTACTGGGTGGTTTACCCACAGGATCATAGATAATACCGTCTTCAGCAAAATTTTCTGCCCATGCTTCGGCATTCATCGCTGCCATATTTGTAAAATAAGAATTGACTACTGTTTCGATAGTTTCTTTTGTCATTTTCGAGTTTTTTTTTAATCGGTGTTTGTCATCTAAATCATTTTTATAATACCAAGTTGAGATCATTAGTTAATATCAAATTTTTTTAATGGCCAGACAAACAGATTAAGAATATAATACTAAATCCATTTTTGATAGAGCATTCCTTTGTCAAGATTTATCGCAGTCAAAATAAAAGGCGCGGACATATCAAAAGATTAAAATTCAGACAACGCAAGATTTTGGCATTGCATAATTGTGGGATGATTTTATAAGAGAGGATCGACTATCATCCCCGTGTCTCCGTGTCTCCGTGTCCCCGTGTCGGTCTCAATCATCCCAGTATTCAGCAACGCCAGATTTTTCCTTCTTCCTTCTTCGATAAAAAAAAGGGAGTAATCATGCCGAAAAAGGTAACTGATTACTCCCCTATTTAATTCAAATTCTTTATTCAATTTGGTTTTTATGATTTTTCTTGGTTTAAAACCCAATTCATACCTCCTTAAATATCGTTTCTCTTGTATAACCAGGGATAAGATATCTATGCCCTAGATAATTCAGGAAATTTAGTATATTAAATATGGGCCATCTGTAACCAGTCAAATATTTGATCCAATTGTTTCAATGTGACAAGACCGTACTGCCAAAGTATCATCGGTAATTGATTTGAGTCTTCTTCCTGGTGTCGTAAAGCAATGGCGATCGCTGAATCAGAGATGGACAACTCCCACTTCAAGAATTTGATTAACTGAGCTTGTTTTGTAGACATGATTAAAAGTTTTCTCCAGTAATATATTAAAAAATTTTTAATTGATATTTATTTTGTCTTCACGATACCTAGTATCAATTATTATTAGGTGAGTCT
This sequence comes from Okeania sp., assembly GCF_983059655.1. Classification (NCBI taxonomy): domain Bacteria; kingdom Bacillati; phylum Cyanobacteriota; class Cyanophyceae; order Oscillatoriales; family Microcoleaceae; genus Okeania; species Okeania sp. The sequence goes on along the minus strand of NZ_CEZPJD010000611.1, from coordinate 2,047 downwards.
CAATGACTCACATCTTTTAACAATGTGACGTTTCTCAATTTTTTTCATGATGCAGATCACAATTTTGTTGTCTAGAACACTAAATTCTAGTTCTAAAAGTTAGTTACCCTGGAGTATTTTTGATGAAGCATTGATACGTTTCAATCTTTATGAATAGTTATTAATTTAATTATCAATTGGTATAGATGAAAAATATGCTTTTTTTATGAGTAGCATATATAAAGTAAATTTCTAATCAAATGAGTATATACTCACTATCCTATATTCTCTGATTGGAAATTTCACAATACTGTGTGACTTGTACGATGATATAGGGATTTTATCAATTTATTATAAGAAACTATAATTACATTATCAATTACATCACCATCAGTAATATTACTGATTTAGGCAATAATACCCTTAATTACTTATATCTAGATACTTTAGTAGATATGCACAGATAGAGAATATTTAGAGTTTGCTGAATAAGTCTTTTTTTCAGAGGAGTAGCCAGAATCCAGAATTCAGAATCCAGGAGGAATGAGATTCCGAGAAGAAATAGCTAGAAGAATCTTCCCTTGATTTTCTAACCATATTTTTGCCCAAAACCCAGATTTTTGAACTGGAACTACCTAAAAGCTGATACTCCCTTAGTACCTGCAAAGTCTGAAACCTTTGCCATTAAAAACTTTGATATTTAATCAGCAAGCCCTAGTTAGAAAAACCTTTCTTGTATAAGATTAATTATCAATAAAATAATATGTGCTAATATTTCCTAACCAACCCTTTCTTTGCTATAATTAACTGCCTATTGAAGTTTATTTAGATACGAGAAAGCCTATTTACCCGGTTTAGAAGATTACTTGATTTACGATTCAGCAGATTTTAGCGCTTGGTCTAAGATAATACGAGCTTCTTGTGCTTTCTCTCTTGCTTCTCTATACCGCAAATTAGCTACAGCAAAAGTTTTCAACACCTTAAAACCATCTTTGAGATTAGCAATTTCTTCAACACTGACAGCTTCATCTGTGAATAGTACCTCAATTGCCGAACGAATCTTTAGCGCTTCCTCTCTTGATTCTACAACCTTAATCTTCAGCGCTGCCAGATCGCTAAGTATTTGTACTGCTTGGGCAACAGCTTCTTCTTCCTCAGAGGCAATTTCCTTTGAATCTTTTGATTCTTTGACCTCAATAAATTGCTCCGGACTAAATCCATCTTCTAATTCTGTTAGTATTTCACCAGAGTCCATCATTTCCACAAGCTTATCCATAGCTTTCTGACGGGCCCTGGGTGACTCTTTCCCCCTAACAGTTATAATCGTATCTGGATTTTGAGGCAAGGTATAACTAACCATAATTTGACTAATAATTGAGGTATAAATATGACCAATATACGGTAAAAATAATCATACCATTTTAGATTGAAGTGACTGTAAATAATTAATAATTTTTGTTATCCTAAATTATTATTAATGACAAGTGAAAAAAAAATTACCTGAAACAATCAGAAGGCCAGCACTAGAATCGCTAGATTTAGTGCCTGGATGAATGATGCGTATATAATCATGATTTCCGTTTGTCACCGCGAAGCAAACTATGTCATAATTACATACAAAATAATATCTTACTCATTAGAAATTATAGGTAAAATTAGTTATAATAAGAAGTGTAGTCAAGGAATTAATAACAACAAGTGCTAGTAATTGAGGCCAAATTAAAAGGCAGTCAAAATCAGTACAAAGTTCTAGATGAAATGATTCTCACAGGTCAGTTCATCAGGAATAGTTGTTTGCGCTATTGGATGGATAATCAAGATATCAAACGCAACGACTTACAAAAGCTTTGTTCTGTACTAGCAAAAAATGCCAATTTTCCTTGGGTTAAAAAGCTAAACTCTCAAGCCAGACAAGCATCAGCCGATAGAGCATGGCAATCAATACAACGATTCTACAAAAATTGTAGACTGAAATTACCAGGTAAAAAGGCGGTGCGACCCCGCGACGACGACAGTCGCAAGCGGTCGGACCCCGCGCCGCCGACAGGCGCAAGCGGTGAGACCCCGC
>NZ_CEZPJD010000610.1:0-4976 GCF_983059655.1 Okeania sp. | reverse complement strand
TTTTGTAGGTTGGGTTGAGCGGAGGGAAACCCAACATGATGTCAGCTTTTCTGAGGTAGGGCACTCGTGCTCCCAAATATCAAAGTACTATCTGGGTTGATGTTGGGTTGCGCTGTTGCTTAACCCAACCTACTTTTTATTACTTTGGTTTTTGTTGGGTTGCGCTGTTGCTTAACCTAACCTACTGACTGGTGTTTTTGTTGGGTTGCGCTGCCGCTTAACCCAACCTACTGACTACTACTTCAATTAACTAGGTTCTGGAATTGTGATATCTATTGAAGTAATTTTCAGATCGTTTCCGAGACTACTCAGAGGTGGTTGAATTGCTTCTTGGTTACCCACCACTAAAGTTACAGTTTGAGCTGGTTGCAAATATTTTTGAGCTACTCTTTGCACATCCTCAACGGTAATATTTTCTATTTCCTGACGATAACGGAAAATGAAATCTTTAGGATAATCATAATATTCATATCTCATCAAACGAGATAAAGTTTGAGCTGGGTCTTGAAAGTTGAAAATAAATGAGTTGAGAGTTGAATCTTTGGCATGGGCGAGTTCCTCTTTTGTAATAGGTTGAGTGCGAATACGTTCAATTTCTTCATTAACAGATTTGATAAATGGTACAGTTGCATCTGAACGAGTTTCACCCCCAGCGATGAATACTCCTGGATAATCATAGTTAGGACTCCAATAAGCAGAAACTGAATAAGCTAAACCTTGACGCGATCGAATATTATTAAACAAGCGTCCCCCCAAACCATTAAGTACCGCATTCATCACGCTCAAAGCTGTATAATCAGGATTATCTAATTTTCCTCCTAAATGACCCATCTGTACATAACTTTGAGTTAGCTGAGGTTGTTGAATAAAAAATAGACCGCCGACTCGATCTTGACTAACATTTGGTAGAGGAGGTGTCACTGCTTTAATGCTTGGTTGCCAGTTGCCAAATTTCTCTGTAATCAGCGATCGCATCTGTTTGGTCTTAAAATCTCCTACTACTCCCAAAATCATATTCTCAGGATGGAAATATTTAGCATAAAAATCAATTAAATCTTCCTGGTAAATATTATTTAGGGTTTCATATTCAACAGTTCGAGCATAAGGACTTTCTGTCCCATAAATCAATTTCTGGAACTCACGACCAACAATAGATTCAGGGTCGTCATTCCGACGAGAAATTGCACCTTGCCATTGTTGTTTGTAAAACTCTAGCTTTGCTTGATCGAATACAGGTTCGCGAATTACTTCGGTAAATAATCCAAATACTTCTGTCAAGTCTTCAGTCAGGCAACTAAACCTGGCACTGCCAGCAGTATCGCCGATGCCTGTTTCTACTACTGCTGCTTTTTGTTCGAGTATTTGATTTATTTTGTCAGCGGAATGTTGAGTTGTACCACCTGTACGCATAATAGTGCCAGTTAAGTCTGCTAACCCAACTTTATCTTCTGGTTCAAATCTTGAACCTGTCCGGAATATTGCTCTGCCTCCTATGAGCGGTAATTCATGGTCTTCCATAAGATAGACAACGATGCCATTATCAAGTTGAAAGCGAGTGTATTCTGGTAGCTCTAATTCTGGTAGTGGGGGAAATTCCAGTTCGGTATAATGTTTGGCTGGAGTTAGAGCTATGGCTGGTATTTGCCCTAAAATAGCTAACAGCATTACTACGGCTAGAAATGCTGTGATGAAAATTTTGGATTTAGTAATTTTCCTTTTGTAGTTAGAAAGCATTGTTTGTTTTGGTATGAAAGGGAATAGGGAATAGGCAACAGGCAACAGGCAACAGGCAACAGGCAACAGGCAACAGGCAACAGGCAACAGGGGGTAAATGCCATTAGCTTTTGACTTCACTTGGGAAGCAGTCTGCCAATAGTACGGTTTTCGGCAACAAAAGTTTTTTGAGCCACACGCATAATATCTTCTGTAGTTACTGCATTAATAGCATCTAATTCTTTAAACAGATTTTGCCACGAACCAGTTTTAACTTGGTAGCTTAAGAGGGCAGAAGCCATTCCCGTATTAGAATCAAGAGAGCGCAATAAAGCTGCCCTGGCTTGAGTTTTCACCCTTTCTAACTCTTGCTGAGAAACTGGCTCTGTTTTCAATTTTTCAATTTCTGTCTGCAAAGCTGCTCCAACTTCATCTACATTACTATTGGGAGCAGTCATAGCATAAAATAGCATTAGATGTGGATATTTATCTCCTGGATAACCACCTGCTCCTCTTGCTACTAAGGCTACTTGCTGTTTCTCAACTAATGACTGATAGAGGCGAGAAGTACGACCATCACTCAAGATGCTAGTAATCATTTGATAAATTACATTGTCGGGATGATTCGTTGCAGGTCTGTGATAACCCTCTATATACCAAGGTTGAGATTGCAACTTCATTGTTACTTCCCCTAGTTGAGTTTGGGGAGGTTCGACAATATTAACCTGTGGTGGTCTTTCTTTGGTTTCGTAGCGACCGAAGTAAATTTTTGCTAATTTTTTCACTTCTTTGGGATCGACATCTCCAACTATTGCTACTGTTAAATTACTGGGAACATAATGGGTATCAAAAAAGTCACGCACGTTTTCTCTGCTTAAATTTTCGATATCTTCTTGATAACCAATGACAGGGCGACGGTAAGGATGAACTTGGAAAGCTTTATTTAAAAATTTTTCCAACAATTGGGCAACTGGTGAATTTTCTGTGCGCGATCGCCTTTCTTCTAGAATTACTTGTTTTTCTTTGTAAAATTCTCTAAATACTGGCTCCAAAAATCTTTCTGACTCCAGAGACATCCATAATTCTAGTTTATTAGCAGGTAAACTGTAGAAGTATTGGGTGTAGTCTGCTGAGGTGGCAGCATTCATTCCTACTCCTCCTGCTTGTTTGACTATTTTGGAGAATTCATTTTGATTGACATATTCAGATGCCTGCTTTTGAGTTGCCTCAAATTTTGCTAAAAGTTGAGTGAGTTGTTCGGTTTTTTGGTTGGCACTAGCTGTTTGAATTTCTGCAAATATCTTATCTAGTTTCTCTAAAGTTTGCTTTTCAGCTTGATAGTCTTTTGTACCGATTTTTTTTGTACCTTTAAAAGCTAAATGTTCTAGGTAATGGGCCACACCTGTTTGACCGTCCGGTTCGTTTGCCCCACCAACATCAGCATAAATAGAAAAAGATATGACTGGGGCATTATGCCTTTCCAATACGATAAATTTCATGCCATTGTCGAGGCGAAATTCTGTTACTTTTTTGATTACTCGGTCTAGGTAAGGCTTAATTGATATTTTTTGATCGGGAGTAGATTCCCGTGCTAAGGCCATATTTGCGGGAAATCCGAACCAAAATAAACTGATGATAATCAAGCAAAGACATAAATTGAGCGATCGCTTTTTTAGTTTGGCCAATTCAAACCTACCAGTAATTATTTCTTTGTCAAAATAATTGGGTCTAAAACCCCGCCTTGATTGGCGAAATGTCTTTGAAGGCTTGATCAAATCCCTGTTACAAAAACAACTTCTGACTTCTGACTTCTGACTTCTGACTTCATTAAACCAAGCTGGTAAGAAAGTTTGCATAAATATTTGGAAATAAAAATTTAATATTTCGAGCTGAGTAGATTTTATCTCAGAGCTTTCTGTGATTGGGCGACAATTAGGATTATATTCTGAAGTCTGATATTTTGCGAATATTAGCCGATTAGACTCGTGAAATTATAGCAATAGACAGATATGGCGCGGACTTATGCTCATAATTATTTTTGACAGGAAAATATTTTTCAATCTGTTCCCTGTTATCTTTTTCTTTTGGGCTTAATATCCCACAGTCTACACGGTTTGACTCCCCATCTACTTTTTGCTTATTCCTTCTTGCTTCTTGCTTTTTCTTTCTTCCTTCTTCCTTCTTCAAAAAATTAAATCTTTTTTTATACTTCTCAAACCTATTCTTTGTTCCCAACAACTAAATGTATAAAAAATTTGTTAATTAATGCTTAAATTGCCAAATCATTAAGCTACAACTGGTTAAAATAACATAAAAGTTTGAACTATTATGAAAGTTTTAACTAAGTTACCAACTTCGGAGATACAGACACGAACCAAGATATTACAAGCAGCTCAAAAATTGTTTGCTAAATCTGGATATGATGGTACTACGATTCGAGATTTGGCAAAAAAAGCAGGAGTTGCAGAAGGTACTTTGTTTCGTCATTTTACTAATAAAAAAGCGATTTTGATTGAGTTAGCTACGGAGGGTTGGGTTGAAATTCTCACAGATTTATTAACAGAATTAAGTGAGATGTCTAGTTATAAAGCTGTGGCACAAGTGATGCGTCGCCGGATGTTGAATATGCGACCAAATACCGATCTGATGAAAGTTTGTTTCTTTGAAGCACAATTTCATCCAGAGTTGAGGGATAAAATTCAATCGGAAGTTATTGAGAAAATGACTGACGTAACGGAGGCTTTTTTTACAACAGCAATGGAGCGGGGTGTATATCGTCAGATGAACCCGAAAATTGTAGCGCGGGTATTTTTAGGAATGTTTGCGATCGCTGGTTTTAGTCAACAAACTTTATTGGAACCTGATGCTACCCCCCAAGCAATGCAGGAAATGGCAGAGGGGTTAGCTGATATTTTCCTGAATGGTGTTTTAGCTGAAGTCAGAAGTTAGAAGTCAGAAGTTAAATTAGTAGCATAGTTTTGTGGAATAGGCATCACTCAGAAGTCAGAAGTCAGAAGTTAGAAGTCAGAAGTTAAATTAGTAGCATAGCTTTGTGGAATGGGCATCTTGCCCGTTCCTGATATAGCGTTGTGTGCAGGCAACAGACAACAGGGCGAATAAAAAACTGTTTGCGTAGCATCTCCGTTGGAATAATATAAGATTTTCGCTATTGGACAGCTCTTGTAATTTGTACATAAGCCAGCGCACATTGCTATATCTAATATAGAATCCGGTTATATAGTATATGTTGGTAATTCTATAAT
>NZ_CEZPJD010000609.1:3729-4979 GCF_983059655.1 Okeania sp. | reverse complement strand
AAGGAAGAAGGAAGAAGGAAGAAGGAAGAAGGAAGAAGGAAGAAGGAAGAAAAAAGGCATTGCATAATTGTGGGATGATTTTATAAGATAGGATCGACTATCATCCCCGTGTCTCCGTGTCTCCGTGTCCCCGTGTCGGTCTCAATCATCCCAGTATTCAGCAACGCCGAAAAAATGGATGGGGACTTAAACTCCAAGCAATTGTAAACACTGTATAGGTGGTGGCGTATTAAACCCAAAATAAAAAGATACAGCAAATTCCTCGCATAAGAAGTACAGAGATTAACAATTAAATTTTCCCAGTGCGAGCATCTTGCTCGCTATAGCATTTTGCCCGTTTCAGAGTTATCTCAGCCTTAGTGGAATTTTTTGTATATTTGCTACGAATAGCACAGATAGAGTAAAATAGCAAATAGTGATAGAATATGCTGACTGGGGGTTGATAGCGTAGCTCCTTCCCAGGAGGCAACCACCGTATCGCTTTTCATCACTGGACTAGAAGTCACAAGACTTTCAAGCTCTCGAACTTTTTCGGTAATTTTGCCCTTACTTTCTCAATAGTCAGAGCATATTTTAGTCCACTTATCAAATCAAAGGAATCAATAAAACATGACAAGTTCGGAAACCCTTGATTTTCAGTTAAATACCAAGGCTGATAATTATAAATCTCCACCATCTAGTCCTGGCATTTTATCATTTTTGAGGATACTCGAATATCTATCTTTTTCCACTATTATTGGCTCGGGAATTGGTGTTTATTTATTTCCAGATAAGATTAAATTGCCGATAGTTTTAGCAGTTTCTATTGCTCTGTTTATTTTTTTGTATCTCCTAAATAGACAAATACAAATAAACTACACTAAAACAATCAAGGATTCTGATTTACTTAGAAAAGCCACCTTATACGGTAACGTTTTACAACTAGAAAATTCTCCAGAAAATATTCAGATAACTCAAGAAATAGAAAAAGCTTTACGTTATACTCAAGAGTTAATAGACGATTACAAAAGTACCAGAAAACAAGCAAGAAACATCTACTATATTTTACAGTTAGGCACAATAGTTTTTTCGGGAGTTACCCCCATTTTAGTCCTTGTTGATAAATTGGAAACTGGTCAAGCTTGGTTAAAATGGTTACCTGTAATTTGTCCAGCGATCGCTTCTATAGTTGCTAGTGTTGTAACTTCATTTCCTTTCCAAGAAAATTGGATTTCTGCTAATAGAGTTGTGGAACTCCTAGAAGCAGAGCA
>NZ_CEZPJD010000609.1:0-3629 GCF_983059655.1 Okeania sp. | reverse complement strand
GCTAATTTTCCCTCAGAAATATCTCCATATCCCAACTCCCAATTAATTGAAAAATCCGAACAAGAGCAAAAAACAGTTTGGAGTAGTTCAGACCCCACTAATGTAGTCCAAAACTTTTATCAAAAAGAATTTAGAGACAAGAATTGGGAAATTATTAGCAAACCTACCGAAGAGGGTAGCGGATCTTTGGTAGCAGAAAAAAATGATTTGCAGGTAGAGGTATCCCTCAAACCAAGCCAAACTCCAGGAATAGCAACAGAATATGAGATAGACTATCAACCCAAGAATGAAGAAACGACAAATGTCCCCTTGCCCCCTGTTATCCCAGTCGATCCATCAACCACCCACTTAGAAACTCAGCCATCTCCAAATTTCACAGCATCACCCATTACTGAGCCATCTCCCACTGCATCATTACCGACACCTTTGCCCACTCCCGAAGTAGCAGCATTACCGACTCCCACAACACTCCCTCCCAATAGCATCCCCCCAGTGTCGCTCCCCACTTCTCAAGAGTCCCCTGTCTTGAAAAAAGCTCTCAGAGATGTGCCTTCAGGATTACGTCAGTACATTGCAGATTTGTCCAAACTGGGAGTATTTCAGCAGCCACAGCCCAAAAATCAAGATAATCCAGATGCTACTACTCTTTTAGTCGATCCTCAGAATATTGTTACTAGGCGGGAATATGTTCGGTGGTTGGTGAATACTAATAATAAGATTTTTACTAATAATTCTGCTAAACATATTAGATTAGCAGGACTCAATGAAGTGCCAATTTTTGAAGATGTCCCGAAAACTGACCCAGACTTTGCTATAATTCAAGGTTTGGCAGAAGCTGGTTTAATTCCGAGTCCTTTGTCTGGAGATGTTAATGTAGTTAAGTTTCGTCCAAATGATTTTTTAACCCGTGAAGATTTGATTCTTTGGAAAGTACCTCTAGATTTTCGCAAGCCATTGCCAGAGGCCACAGTGGAGAAAGTTAAAGAGGCTTGGGATTTTCAAGATGCTTCTAGGATTGACCCTGGTGCTTTGAGAACTGTATTGGCAGATGCTGAGAATGATTTTTCTAATATTAGGCGGGTTTTTGGTTATACTAGACTATTTAGGCCAGATAAAACAGTAAGTCGGGCTGAAGCTGCTGCTGTTTTATGGTATTTTGGAGACCAGAAAGAAGGGATATCGGCTCAAATGGCTTTACAACAAAGTTACAATCTTCAGTAGTCAAGATAGTCTAACAGTTTAGCGAAATTTTTTTTTCATACCCCTTGACATTTATTTAGGAATTCGCTAAATTAGTAGAAGTGAAAAGAGATAGACAAGCCCCCATCGTCTAGAGGCCTAGGACACCTCCCTTTCACGGAGGCGACAGGGATTCGAATTCCCTTGGGGGTATATTTAATAACTAATAATTACCTCTCATTAGTAAATGAGAGGCTTTAAACTTTATTATTCAGTAAATTGATTTTAACAGTTTCTGGTTTAAATCTATTGATTATTCTATGATCTGACAAGCAGAGTAGTTATAGCACTACGGATTTAGGTTAAGACATTTATAAATTCTCAAACTCAGTCAGATATTACTTTTGACTTTTGAATTGCGCGTAGCGCTATATCAAAATAATATGGTTCTAAAATCCCGCCTTTTAAGGTGCAATATTTTTGAAGTCTTGCTCTAATCCCCCGTTACAAAAATAACTTCTGACTTCTGACTTCGTTAAAGGCGTAAGCCACCAAGCTTGTGGTAGACATTCTGATAAGTTAACAAATCATACCAAACCCGGTTATGAAAAGCTCATTTATCCAAATCCTTCTAGCCTTTCTGCCTTCTGCCTTACCTTCACAATCTCTCTTTTAAACCGGATTTAGTATCATATACATATTCAGAAATGCCAAATTTATGTTGCTAGTTCTGGTGATGTAAATTTTGATAATATCCTGTTAACTCCTGTTCCTGAACCTACTTCAATGTTAGGTTTATTAGCTTTTATATAGAATCCGGTTATACAGTATATGTATATGATTAGGCTGGATAACTGGTTGATGAAAAACTTTGTACCTTCTCACTTTATTCTTTCCCTTCTGCCTTCTGACCTCTGCCTCCCTTCTGTAGATACGATAAGTATTTAACCATATCTATATTACAATATTCGGCGCTACTTTTATGCTTTGCGCAGAAGTCCGCAGGAAATGCTTACGATATGACCAAAAAATCAGGTCTCAAGCCTCCCCTTTTAAGGGGATGAAAAGAAATCAAGTTCAATATTTCAAGCCTCTGACTTTAGGCAGAGGTTACTGATAACTGATAACTGATAACTGATAACTGAAATGACAGTTCCCTATTCCCTAGCGCGTAGAGGTATATTAATGATTAGATGGTTTATTTTTTTGCGTTCGAATAATCCAGAAACTAATGGATAGAGCAATAATAGCAAATCCCAATCCGATTAAATCTTCTCCTGGTTTTTTATCAATATCAAAAATAATAATTTTCCTAGCTACAGCAATTAAAGAAGTAGCAATTACTAACTCTACTTGAAATGTATGCTTGCGAAGATAAGCAGTAACATTTTCTAAAATTTCTAGGGCAATTAAAATATTTAAAAATAGTCCAAATATTTCAAATAATGTTTCTTTAAATAAAGGATTAGATGTAAAAACAAGTCGTTGATAGATAAAAACTACTACATCAAAGACAGCAAAAATAATTACACCTATCAATGCTAAAGATAGTATTTTAGATACTATGACTTCTATACTTTCAACTAACTTAAGAAAAATATCATCTTTTTCAGGAAAAAAAATTTTCTTGAGAGTTTTCAGGAAATTCTTCATTTTTATATTGAGTTATACTATCTGAATCAATATTCTACTCTACTATTGCCTATTTCCGATCATTACAGTTTTGCAACATTCTGCATTATAATTAGTATTAAGGACTTGAATTAAGATTTAAAAACTGAGACAATGTTATTTTTTATTTTTAACTTTTGAGTATGCGACAGTCTATTTTCATTCTGTTGTTTCAATATCATTTACATTATTTTGACTAGCAGCAATAATCAAAGAACTTACTCCAATAAAAGCTATTATTCCTACTAAGGCAGCAATAGATAATTTTTTGATTAAAGGAGATAATTCGGGAGTATTAGGTATTCCTGAATCTTCTTCTGGTAAACGCTCGGAATTGGATGGCATATTTTTACCCTAGATTTTAGTTTTGTCTAATTAGGACTTGCTGATTAAATCTAAAATCATTGATATATAAAGAAAAGTGCCTTTTTGGGGTCGAAAAAAGTGCCTGGTATCACGTCTAAAACGCTTAAAAAGTTAGTATTTTAGACGCATAGTTGGGCATAAAAATCAAGGGACAATTCTTACTCCTACCTCTTCTAAATTCCCATTTATCCTGTCTCCTGTCTCCTACCCCTACTAAAAGACTTTTTCAGCAAACTCTAATTAGAATAAGATTACATCAAGTTGGTAATTAGTTATATAGCAATTCCCAAGAAGCTTGAGGTACGCGCATTCGTTGGTTTTAGGGAACAGCGATGCGGCCCCGCGTCAGCTTCAGACACAAGCGGTCAGATCCCGCGTCGGCGTCAGACGCAAGCGGTCGGAACCCGCGCCGC
>NZ_CEZPJD010000608.1:0-4984 GCF_983059655.1 Okeania sp. | reverse complement strand
TTGCCTGTTGCCTGCGCGCAGCGCTATATATGAAATCTGCTGTAAATAAATCATCAATGTAGTAGTCTATATCTCAAGATAATCATGTAAGGTAAGTTACTACTTGCTCCTCAAATTATCTGTAGTATTAATTAATGAATTTACTATGGGTTCCTATTTAGAATGTTTGATTGATAGCTGTTCAACAAATACAAAAAATTTTCTCTGTTTATCAAATTTTTCCCGATCTTTTTTCATCAAACTTACGACCAATTTTTCCAAGGATTTTTAGATAAATTAGAATTAGTATACCTCTTGTCGTGAGATACTTCTTCTCCGATCCAATCTGGCAATTCAACTTCTTGATTCTCATTATTAAGTTCAACTTCAGCCACAATTAGACCTTGATTATCTCCAGCAAACTCATCAACTTCCCAAATAAAATTACCATGAGAAACCTTATATCTAACCTTTTCAATTAAAGGTAAACTGCACAAAGTATTCAACATTTCTTGAGCATCTTCAACGGGAATAGAATACTCATATTCCGACCGTGAATTACCCACAGAAGGTCCTTTAATAGTTAAATAGCCTTGGTCCCCAGCAATTCTTGCTCTTAATGTTATGCCATCTTCTGTAGACATATAACCTTGACGATAAACTTTTCCAACAGCTTGATTACGCCACCCGTTGCCTTTAACTAAAAACTTACGTTCTATTTCTATTGCCATTTTAATATTTAAGAACTTTTGAGAATTAATACAATGATTATTATCATAATGGGAGTTTCTGGTTCTGGTAAATCTACTATTGGAGAATTATTGGCAAAATCTCTAGATTATGACTTTTATGATGCCGATTCTTTTCACTCCCAAACTAATATTGAAAAAATGAGTAGTGGTAATCCTTTAAATGATACAGATCGGATTCCTTGGTTAGTAGAAATGAGAAATGCAATTGAGCAATGGTTAGATAATAATAAGAATATTATATTAGCCTGCTCTGCTCTGAAAAAAGCTTATCGTCATTTACTGATAAAAGACTCACAAAATATTAAACTTGTCTACTTAAAAGGGTCTTTTGATTTGTTTGCCCAAAGACTAAGGGAACGAGAAAATCACTTCATGAAAGTCAAAATGCTAAGAAGTCAATTTGACGACCTTGAAGAACCAGAAGAAGCAATAATAATAGATGCTGTAAAATCTCCCGAATATATTGTCAATTCTATTTCCTCTATAATTCCCATTTATCCTGACTTCTGACTACTACCTTTACCAAAAGACTTTATTCAGTAAACCCTATTTATCTATTCTAAGTTTCATCATCAATCTATTTCCTAACAAACTCCTTCCTTTTTCCTCTTTTTACTTTTTATTTTGTTCCCCCAACCAAGCTAAAGCAGCACCAAAAGTTTCAGCTAAAGCACTAATTAAGCGATAGAGTGCTACAGCACTCAAAATTACAACGATAATTTTTAATGCCAACCTACTTAATATAGTAAAAAAAATCCAGAACCTCGAATGATAACAAAACAAATTTATCCACAAAAAGGCTTGATTGGATAGCCTTTTAATTTTAATTATAGAGGTGAAAATTAATAAGATTTTATAGCTTTTAACTTAAGCTTTTCAAGTAATTTAATTACTGGATTTAAAATTATTGGTTGAAATCCACTCAGAATAATTACTAAACACAAAAACTGTAAAATCTAACTTTTTTACGTCGCAGCAATTCAAGCGATCGCTAAAGCCACAGCAGCCATTAAAAGAGGTTCTATTAAAAACTTACAGCACTTTTTAGGAAGCGTGAGGTACAGTTTGAAAATTAATCTTTTTTTCCCTACTGCCTACTCCCTAAAGTCCTAAAATTTTGTACCTCATCAACTCCAAAACTGCTGTAAAATTGCAACTTTAACTTTTATCCCTACTTGTTTAGTTGCAGCAATACGACCATAAAAATACCAAATATTTCCTAGTGAATACTTAGCAATATTTGTCAGTAAATATACTCTAATACCAAGCGTGAAAAAAGAATACTATGAAAAGTTCCTATCGAGGAGACATGCTTAAAAATAGTGGCTCTCGTTCATTTTAGATAGTTATTTCTATCGTTTTTACTTTTTTTCAATCTTTCCTCCTTCTTCCTTCTTCCTTCTTCCTTACTTCTACTATTTGTAACAAACACTTATCAAATTGGTATAATAGCCCATCGCAGATTAACAGTTTGATTAAATTTTTGAATAATCCAAAACCATACCCATCCCAACCAGATGTGAGCCATAATAGTCATAAAAAAAAGCGACCATCAGACTGAAAAACCCAGAATTGCTAATCCTAATTTCCCAAACTTGTTACCAATTCTCTTTGAAAGTTGTAGCTAGAAAAAATAAAATTCTTACCAAAATAATCCAGCGCAGATAAGGTTTTAGATACGAGAAAACTTTTTTCATGAACTACAAAACTTGCTCGGTTGATAACTTTTAACTACTCTTGCTGCACTCCGAAATTGTTGATAGTATCTTTGACTAACTTCATCCCCTACTTCAGACAATACATCAATGCCAATACCATTACGACCCTGACTTTTTCCAGAACTATGAATATAACGTCCTTTTCCCAGATATAATCCTACATGATCTGCTTTTTCACCAGTGCCAAAAAACACTAAGTCCCCAACTATAAGTTGATTATTTAATTGATATTTGTCTAGAGAAATCTTCTGACAAAAAGCTTCTTGTTGATGAGCATCTCTAGGCAACCAAATACCAACAGAAACAAAAGCAGCTTGAATAAGGCCAGAACAATCATAATTAGGCCCTACTGTACCTCCCCAGAGATAATAGTTAGGAATGCTCATAGCTTTATAAGTAAAAGCAATTATTTCTGGTAATTTCTCTCTAACTTCAGTCTCGCCAAAAATGTGAGGTTGAAAAGGAGTTTTGGCTGGTTGAATCTTATCAATATCTGTATATTTTAACCACCCTTGATAATCATCTTCTTGTAACTTTACAAAAATTGCGCTGTCGAAATTTTCCTGTAACTGGATAACTTGTAAATTTCGCCCCATTGCGGCTTGAGTTGCTAAAATATTGCATTCAGAAGAATCATAGATATCGATATTATCTTGGCACTGATACTCAATAACATTAGATAATTGGCGGTCAAACACTAAATTTCCCTTGGATAATTGATGAAGTTATTAAAATATTTTTATAGATATATAATATAACCTTAGCGATCGGAATCACTATTAGACATCTCCTCCAAAAGAGGAAGTAGAGAGTAAGGGGAAAGAATTGATAAATTAAGAGTGCAATAATTGATTTTATTTTTGATTATTGGAGATGTCTATTATTAAAGATAGTTTTTATTTTCAATAACTATGGAATAATTAACAGATAATTTTTCACTTATTCCGTATATTATTAAATTAAGTATTTTTATGTTTTCTAAATCTTATAGCAGTCGCAGGAAAGGGCGCGGACAAAT
This sequence comes from Okeania sp., assembly GCF_983059655.1. Taxonomy (NCBI): domain Bacteria; kingdom Bacillati; phylum Cyanobacteriota; class Cyanophyceae; order Oscillatoriales; family Microcoleaceae; genus Okeania; species Okeania sp. The sequence continues at coordinate 1,517 of NZ_CEZPJD010000608.1, read as the reverse complement.
CAAAAGATGAAAACTCAGATAACGTAATATTTTTCACTCCTTCGTTCCTTCCTTCTTCCTTCTAACTACTATACCTAATTCTTACCATTTACTTCCTTTTTCTATATGACTTTTTTTGATCGAGATGAACAGTTAAATATCCTGGGTCAAGACATTATGGAGGCGATCGAGCTGGAATTTTCGGAATTAACTAATGAGCAAATTGCCATAACTTGGCTAGTCTACGATTTACCAACGGCAGGAAATATTAAGAATGCCACAGAGTTTTGGCAACAGCAAGTCCGTGGATGGAGCGATCGCGGTGATGAACGGATGTATGCTGGTAGAATAGTCCATCTATTCTATCTTATAGCTATCTATGAGTGGTTAGAGAAAGGAATGGTCAAAACTTCAGCAGAGTTAGAAAGAGCAATTCGAGATATGATTGTTTATTCCAGTAACGATGCTACTGGTCTAGTTGTAGATGTTTTAACTGGAACTACCAGTGGACCTGAAATTTCATCAGGACCTTTTCAAACCTGGAAATATCAACGTAATTTTGTCAACCGTTATTTTCAATCTCTGAAGTGGCCTGAGTTAAAATCCATTAATATTAATCAAAAAACATGGTGTGATGGTCCTTATGGTCGAGAAAGGATGTTTCAAGGACTATTGATGGAAAATAGGAATATACTGACTGCTCATAGCACAGCTCGTTTATTACATAGTATTGTCGGTGGGGTTGCAGTATCTCCTATTGCTTCAAAGAAAATGATGAACTTGTTAAAGAAAAATCCTAGCCAAGATGAATTAAGAGATAGAAGTAAAGAAGAATTTATAGGGTTTCTGGATGATGGTCTACCTCAAGACGCTAATGTATGGGGTAAAGGAGTCTCAGATACTCAGGTGCGTCATAATTTTGCTTATATTGAGTTACCAAATATTAAGCCATATCTTTTAGTTGTGTTTATAGAAGGCAAGAAACTTAGTCAGAATGAAAAGATACTGCCTTATATTTCCCAAAGGTTTGTAGAAGCAATGAAGAAACTGGGATGAAAGAACAAAAAAATTTTTGCCTATCTATAGTCTTTAATTCAACTATATTTATAACGGAGAAGGAGGGATTCGAACCCTCGGTACGGGGTTCTCCCGTACAACTCATTAGCAGTGAGCCGCTTTCGACCACTCAGCCACTTCTCCAATTATGATGATTATTTACTTTAACAGATATTAGCCTGTTATGGCAAGAACATTATAAAAGTTACATTTTTCAAGGTTAAGAGTAACTGAGAGTACAAAATTACCAGAACTCTCGAAAAATTATTCCTAGTTATCTATCTTGATGGTTTTTTACTTCCACCTTAACTTAGAATTTTTTGCTACAGCCTACAGTACATATGTATAGATATGCACTTTCTACTTAACAAAGTGTCCAGTCACTAAAATCCTTAATAAGTCTTAAAGGCTTTTATTCGCAATGATTAACCAGAGGTCTCAGAAAATACTGGACTTTCACTATTAATCATGAACAAAGTATA
>NZ_CEZPJD010000607.1:0-4990 GCF_983059655.1 Okeania sp. | reverse complement strand
GACGCATGAATAGAGGCATTGACTACCGCACAGACTTCTACTCCTTGGGTGTAACTTTTTTTGAACTCCTCAGTGGGAAATTACCCTTCACCACCACCGATCCAATGAAACTACTACATTCTCATATTGCCCAACCAGCCAAATTTTCTCAAGAAAGTCAAATACCAGAAGTATTACAGAATATAGTACTGAAATTGATGGCAAAAAATGCCGAAGACCGTTATCAGAGTGCCTTGGGATTGAAATGTGACTTAGAAAAATGTCAGCAACAGTTAGAAACCACAGGGAAAATTACATTGTTTGAGTTAGGAGAGAGGGATCAGAGCGATCGCTTCATTATTCCCGAAAAACTATATGGCAGAGAAATCGAAGTACAAACCATACTTAATGCCTTTGATCGCGTTGCTAATCCCCATACCCTTAGCAAAGAGGGAGAAGAATCCCCCCCAACCCCCATTCAAACCAAAAGCGAAGCAACATCTGGCCTCCCCCTTTCTAAGGGGGACGGGAGGGGGATAAAAAAGGAGGGAGAAGGAAGGGTAGAAATGATGCTAGTAGCAGGTGTTTCAGGCATAGGAAAAACCGCCGTTGTCAACGAAATTCATAAACCCATAGTTCGGCAGCAAGGATATTTTATTAAAGGCAAATATGACCAATTTCAACGAAATATACCTTTTAGTGCTTTCGTACAAGCCTTCCGAGACTTGGTGAAACAACTACTTAGTGAGTCAGATGCAGAATTAGCTAACTGGAAAAGTAAAATACTCAATGCATTGGGAGAAAATGCTCAAGTAATTATAGACGTAGTACCCGAACTCGAAAAAATTATTGGTACTCAACCAGCAGCACAAGAATTATCAGGCAGTGCAGCTCAAAACCGCTTTAACTTACTATTTCAAAAATTCATTGCTGTATTCACTGCTCCCTCTCACCCGGTAGTGATGTTTTTAGATGACTTACAATGGGCAGATTCAGTATCACTGAACTTGATAAAAGTTTTGATGAGTAATACAGAAATAGAATATTTACTCATATTGGGAGCATATCGGGATAACGAAGTATTTCCAGCTCATCCGTTGATGTTGAGTTTAGCTGAATTGGAAAAAAATCAAGCAGTAATTTCTACAATTAAATTGCAACCATTAGCTTTATCTCACATTAATCAGTTGATAGCAGATACACTAAATTGTAGCCAACAACTAGCTTTACCATTAAGTGAATTGGTGTATCAGAAAACTCAAGGAAATTCATTTTTTACAACCCAGTTTTTGAAAGGGTTACAGGCAGATGGGCTAATTAAGTTTAATCAACTTTTAGGCTACTGGGAATGCGATCTGGTAAAGGTGCGTGATGCAGTAATTACAGATGATGTGGTGGAATTTATGGCGAGGCGGTTGCAGAAATTTTCAGCCCAGACTCAGAAGGTGTTGAAGTTAGCAGCTTGTATTGGAAATCAGTTTGATCTAGAGACTTTGGCCGTAGTTTGTGAAAAATCTGATGAAGAGGTAGCAGAAGATATTTGGAGTGCATTACAAGAAGGGTTGATTTTACCTATTAGTCAAACCTATAAATTTTTTCAAGGTGGTGTGGAAGAGAAAACAGCTCAGACAGCTCAGATGGTGAGAGTTGGTTATCGTTTTTTACACGATCGCGTGCAACAGGCAACTTATTCTTTAATTCCTGAAGAAGAGAAACAAGCTACTCATTGGAAAATTGGGCAACTTTTATTACAAAATACTTTGGTCGAGAATATAGAAAACAAAATTTTTGAAATTGTCAACCAACTCAATATAGGTTTAGAACTTATTATACATAAATTGCAGAGGCGAGAGTTAGCACAATTAAATTTCATAGCTGGGAAAAAGGCGAAAATAGCAACAGCTTATACATCTGCTTTTGAATATTCTCAAATAGCACGGAACTTACTACTAGAAAATCATTGGCAAAAAGATTATGAATTCGCTTTATCAATATATGAATTAGTGGCAGAAACAGCTTATTTAAGTAGTAATATTGCTACAGCAGAAACAATAGTAAACATATTATTTGAACAAGCAAGAGATGTATTAGATAAGGTCAAAGCTTGTGAGGTTAAGATTCAGATATTAATATCTAAAAATCAGCTTTTAGAAGCTATTCAAATTGGATTGAATTTTTTGGCTTTTTTAGGTATTGATTTGCCGGAAAAACCCGATCAAAATGATGTCAAACGCGAGGAAAATGAAATCAAACAAAAGCTCTATTGTAAGCGGATTGAATCATTTATTTATTTGCCTATAATGAAGGAAAAAAAGCAATTAGCGTCAATGCGAATTCTATCGAGTCTATTCAATGCAGCGTATTTGGGAATGCCTAAATTACTACCACTAATTGTTGCTAAACAGGTTGATTTATCTATTACTTATGGAAATATGGATGTTTCACCATCTGCTTATGCAAACTATGCTTTAATTCTCTGTAGTACTGTTGATAATATAGATTTAGGATATTGCTTTGGAAACTTAGCACTCAATCTGTTAAATATAATTGAATCCAAAGAATTTTATGCCAAAACCATAGAGATTGTTTGTCTTTCTGTTAAACATTGGAAAGAACATATCAATTCAACATTAAAACTGCTTATAGATGGCTACACAATTGGATTAGAATCTGGCGATTTTGAATCTGCATCCTTTGCGGCTTATGATTATTGTGCTCATTCTTTTGTATTAGGTAAAAATTTGATTGAGCTGGAACGCGAAATGTTTAATTATGGCCTGGTAATAGAAGGATTACAACAAAAGATGGTGTTCAATTTAAATGCACTTCACCGCCAAGCAGTTTTGAATTTGATTGAAACAAATAATCATCCTTCTTTTTTGCAGGGAAAGGCTTACGATCAAGAAAAAATGTTGCCAATTCATCAACAGGATAACGATTTTAGTTCTCTTGCTTTATTTTATATTGACAAACTATTCCTTTGTTATCTGTTTGACGACCGCCTTCAAGCTACAGAAATTGGCGATCGAGTAGAATTTTATCTAGAAGGAATACCAGGGCAAGTATTCGTGCCAATATTTTATCTGTATGATGCTTTGTCATGGCTTTCTCTATATCCAGGACTGGAGAAAACAGAACAAGAAATTGCAATGGTGCGTATCTCATCCCATCAAACAAAAATGACAAAATGGGCCGAACTTGCTCCAATGAATTATGCTCACAAACTTTACTTAATCAATGCAGAAAAACGTCGAGTATTGGGCGAAAAAATCGGAGCAATAGAGATGTATGACCTTGCTATTGCCCTAGCTCAAGAAAACAACTACCTTCAGGAAGAAGCACTCGCCAACGAACTCGCAGCAAAATTCTATCTAGAGTGGGGCAAAGAAAAATTTGCAGCTATCTATATGGAACAAGCTTATTATTGTTATGCAAGTTGGGGTGCAAAAGCCAAAATAAACCAACTCGAAAAACAATACCCCCAACTCCTAACTCCCATTCTCAAACCACAACCGCTTGAGTTTAATCGATTTGAAAATTGGGAAAATTTCACACAAACATTATCATCAACAACTATACAAGAACAAACTAGCACCAGCACAAAACTCTCTGAAACCCTAGATTTAGCTTCGATTTTACAAGCAACTCAGGCCATATCAAGCACTATAGAGTTAGACCAACTCCTAAGCAAGGTCGTAGAAATTATTCTCACCAACGCAGGCGCTCAAAAAACAGCATTACTAACTTTCCCAGCAGACAAATGGCAAATACAGGCAATAGCTGAAGTTGCAACTGATGGCACAGTAAAAACTTCGATAAAATCATTTCCTGTAGATATAGAAAGTATAGTTCCTACTCGTTTGATTCAATATGTGAAAAACACTCAGGAATCAATATTAATCAACGAATATCAAACTGATATTGTCGGCATTATGGAAGGTTATTTACTCAAATATCAACCCCAAAGTATACTTTGTGTACCACTTCTCTATCAAGGCAATTTAGTCGGTATTTTGTACCTGGAACATCCAACGACTAAAGGTGTTTTTACTTCTTACCGTCAGAGCATAGTACAATCTCTCTGTACTCAAGCTGCTATTTCTCTGCAAAATGCTCAACTCTATGAGCAAGCTACTCAAGCACTACAAGATTTACAACAAGCACAACTGCAAATTGTTCAAAGTGAAAAGATGTCAGCTTTAGGAAACTTAATGGCAGGAGTTGCCCATGAAATTAATAACCCCACAGGATTTTTGGAAGGGAATATTTATCCTGCTGAAGAATATGTGCAAGATTTACTGGGTTTAATTGATTTGTATCAATCAGAATATCCTCAACCCAATGAAGTAATAGCAGAGGAAATTGAAGCTATAGAGTTAGAATTTATTCGTGAAGATCTACCGAAGTTATTGGGGTCAATGAATGCGGGGGTAGAGCGGATTCGTAATATTAGTAATAGTCTACGCACATTTGCTCGCAAAGATCAAGAGCATAAAACAGTATTTAATATCCATGAGGGCATTGATAGCACTCTGCTAATTCTCAAGCACCGTACTAAGGCAAATCAGCAACGTCCGGGGATTGATATTGTCAGAAATTATGGAGATATTCCGCAGGTAGAATGTTTTCCTGGTCAGTTGAATCAAGTATTGATGAATATTTTGGCTAATGCCATTGATACTTTTGATGAAGCCAGTCTTGGTAAAACTTACGCTGAGATTGAAACAAATCCAAATCGCATTACTATTGAAACTTCTATGGTTGGTGAAAATCAGATACATATCAAGATTGAAGATAATGGTGGTGGGATGAAACCAGAGATTAAAAACCGGATTTTTGAACAGGGGTTTACGACGAAAGAAGTAGGTAAAGGTACGGGATTAGGCATGGCGATCGCTCATCAAATCATTACAGAGAAACATGGAGGTACGATCGTTTGTGATTCTACAGTTGCTAAAGGTACAATTTTTACTATTTCGTTACCAATAGAGGAATGAAGGCAGAAGGCAGA
>NZ_CEZPJD010000606.1:0-4999 GCF_983059655.1 Okeania sp. | reverse complement strand
AAGCCATGGCATCATCCATCATACTTTTCTATTTTCTAAACCTTCTAGGGATTTAGATAATAATATTTAACTGTTTTGAATTAATCAAGCTCATGTTAAGGATAATTACAAATCTTCATTAAATCTTTAACAAAATTAGTGCGTTCTTTACCATTTCTTTATAGAACCCATGCCGAACTATTTCATAGTGTTAGCTTAGAACAAGTTTATGCAACAATTTTGTATTATTTGCGCGATCACGAAACGGTAGGACAATATTTAGACAATTGGTTGGACTATACGAATAAAGCTCAAGCTGAATTTGACCGTCATCCTCCTCTTTTTGTGGCGAATCTACTAAAGTGGAAGTTGGAACCTTTAGCTGAAGCAGAGGAAGTTCCTAAATAATGGTAATTAGGGTTTGCTGAAAAAGTCTTTTTCAGGAGTAGGGGAGTAGGGGAGTAGGGGATATCCTTACTCTCAATATAATAAATGTATAAAATGTATAAGCACTAAAGCTAAATTAATTGTATATTTGATGGTCATATTAAATAGGTAGGCAAAATTATTTTTATATCTACTGCTCAAGCAAACAAGTATATTTTTATTTCCTACTCCCTGCTTAAAGATGTTAAATTAATTTTGCACAAATACCTATTAGTTTACATCAGTATAACAAGGAAATTGAAATGGGTGAGTTTAGAGAAAATTTAGCTCAAATGCCCCTAGAAGATCAATACTATCTCTTAGAAACTTTACCAGGTTTTCTCGTGAGTGAATCTGATACAGAACAATTGCATCGTTTACTCACAGATTTCGATTTTATCGAATCAAGACTATATTTATTTGGAGTAGAATATCTCTTAAATGATTATGAAGAAGCCATGCATTCCAATGTATGGACCTCAAGAGAAAAAATTAAAACTCTAAAATTAATTCAAGGGGCAATTGAGCTATCATCTCATATCCTTGTCGAAGATAAAACCCAGCTAGCAGGACAACTGTGGGGGCGACTGCTATCTTTTGAAATACCAGAAATTCAGGAAATGCTACAACAAGCAAAATCCTGGAACCGGACACCCTGGTTAAGACCAATGGCACCAAGTCTCACACCTCCAGGAGGTAGACTACTACGAACTTTCATTGGTCACACAGGCTGGGTAAATGCAGTAGTTGTTACCCCAGAAGGATTGGTAATTTCTGGTTCTGCTGACAATACTCTCAAAGTTTGGAACCTGGAAACTGGGAAAGAAATAGCGACCTTGACTGGTCACAAGGCGAGAATTAGAGCCATAGCATTGCTAGATGATAAATGGGCGGTCTCTGGCTCTGATGACTTTAGTATTAAGATTTGGAACCTAGAAACAACTGAAGAATTTCTCACTCTCACTGGTCATACAAGAGGAGTAAGAGCAGTAGCAGTATTACCAGATGGTAGATTAATTTCTGGTTCTTCAGATAATACGATTAAAGTCTGGAATTTGGAAACACAAAAAGAAGAATTTACTCTCACTGGTCATAAAGGTTGGGTAAATTCGTTGGCGGTATTATCCGACCGAGAAATTATTTCAGGGTCATCTGATCGCAGTCTCAAAATTTGGAATATCCAGACAGGAGAAGAATTGTTTACATTGAGTGGTCATGAGGGTGGTGTGAGAACTGTGGCGAAACTTCCAGAAGGACAAGTAGTTTCCGGTTCTTCTGACAACACAATTAAAGTTTGGAATTTGCACAGCCAAAAAACTACTCTAACATTCAAAGGTCACGCTAAAGGGATAAATGCAGTAGCAGTATCTCCAGACAGTAAGGGAATTATTTCTGCTGCTTCAGACAATACTCTCAAAGTTTGGAGTCTCCAGACAGGAGAAGAGTTATTTGCTCTCAAAGGTCATGCTGACTCTGTATATGCAGTTGCAGTTTTACCAGATGGACGCATAATTTCGGGGTCTGATGATTTTACTCTCAAAGTTTGGAGTCTTGACACTTCTGTAGAATTACCACCTCCGATCGGCCATACTAATAGGGTGAATGCAGCAGTGGCACTGCCAGAATTACTAGCAGCATCAGCATCTTGGGATAACACAATTAAGGTCTGGAATTTAAACACAACAAAATCAGTTGCTACTCTTAAAGGTCATACCGATCGAGTTAATTCTGTAGCAGCATTACCAGACAAACGTATTATTTCAGCTTCTGATGATAACGCTCTCAAAATTTGGAGTTGGGAAACAGGGCAGGAGTTGTTGAGTCTAGAAGGTAATACTAGATGTATTTTTGCTGTGGCAGTTACACCAGATGGTAAACGAGCGATCGCCTGTTTATCTGACCAAACTCTAAAAGTCTGGAGTTTAGAAACTTTAAAGGAGGTTGCTACTCTTGTAGGACATACTGACTGGGTAAGTTCAGTGACAGTAACGCCAGATGGTAAGCGAATAATTTCTGGGTCTTTTGATAAAACTATTAAAGTCTGGTGCTTGGAAACTGCAGAAGAAGTTTCTACTTTAGTCGGTCATAATGGATGGGTGAAAGCTTTGGCTGTAACGCCAGATGGTAAGCGAGTAATTTCTGGGTCTTTTGACAAAACTATTAAAGTTTGGTGCTTGGAAACTGCAGAGGAATTATTTAGTTTGAGCGGTCATACTGACTGGGTAAGTTCAATTGCTGTCATACCAAATGGTCAGCAAGTGATTTCTGCATCTGACGATCGTACTCTCAAAGTTTGGGACTTAGAAAAGCGACAAGCGATCGCCCATTTTACAGGAGAGAGTTCTTTAGAGTGTTGCGCTGTGGCAGAAGATGGGGTAAAAATTATTGTTGGTGAAGCTTCTGGCAGGGTACACTTTTTAAAATTAGAAAGTTATCTGGAATACGGAGAGTAGGGGAGTAGGGAAGTAGGGGAGTAGGGGAGTAGGGGAGTGGGGGAGATTAAAGATTTAAGTAACTATAGAATTATTAAAGATATATTATGATATAATTAGGGTTTGCGTATGGAAAGTTTTTTTACTCTTTGTAGGGAGTAGGGAGTAGGGAGTAGTTAGGACGTAGAAGCAATGGGAATTACAGATTCCGTGGCCAAAACAATAGTCAGAGTAATTTTTCGGGTAGCACACGGCCGAAAAAGCTCATACTTTTTTCAAACATAAATTACCTAAAACCCATATCAGTCAATGCGCGCGATATTTAATCAGCAAGCCCTAATTAAATCTTATATAAGACGAAAGCTAAGGATAGAAGAGAAAGTTTCTCTAGGGCGATTTATCTTAATTGGAAACAATCTTCAAGAGCGATCGCTCAATAATTTAAGAAAAAATTGCTTTTGAGCAAAAATTACTGCGATCGCCTGATAGAAATTAATTTATCAAAGTCATTGTTGTTTTAAAATTTATTGTTTTAGTAATTGCAATGCTTGAATTGCCAGGAATAAAAAACCCACCGAGCCCAATGCAGTGAGCATTTCGGCTACTAAATTAGGTGTTAATATTTCACTCATAATTGTATCCTTACGAAAATAATCAACATACAGCCTATTTTATCTCAAACTTCAAGAATTGATATAGTATAATAATTGTATTTTTTGCATTGGTGATTTGAGGTATGATATCATGTCCAAGTGAGAGCGCAATAGAACTCAGTTCCGCTTACAGGTTAACGTGCGTTGTGCGCTAGCAAACAAAAAATTTTCTCCTTCTACTTCTCTTTTTCTTTCTTCCCTCCTGACTCCTGAGTTCTAAGTAATTAAAGTTATAAACTATACACTAATTCAGCAACGCCGTAAAGCTTTTGGAGAAAAATAATGCAATTTGAAACAAATGTACAAGAAGCTTGCTATAACAAAGTATCTCTCTGGATGAGAGAATTATTTGATAAATTTCCCTGCGTGAGACAAGACTTACCAGGCATTACTTTATTTATGGGTTCTGCCTTAGTTGAAGTATCTGTTTTTGCTTGGGGAGATAATGAGGCAATAATTAATACTCGCTCCTATGTGGTGACAAATGTAGATTTAAAAGCAGATTTGATGAGATTTTTACTGCAAGAAAATAGTAAAATGCGGTTTGGTGCTTTTGGTATAGATGAAGATAATAGCATTATATTTGAACATACAATAGTCGGCTCTACTTGCGATAAACCAGAATTAGAAGCATCAGTAAGAGCAGTTTTAGCAATTTCTGATGAATATGACGATAAAATTGTTGAACAGTGGGGAGGGCATAGGGCCATGGACAGAATATATTAGGGCCTGCCGAAAAAATTAGTTGGTGGTGGTAGGATACGGGGACGTGAAGACGTGGAGATGGTCTGATTTAATATTTAAGTGTGGATAGAATTATAAATATATACTGTATGACGGGATTTTATATTACCACTCTAAGTAATTAGGAAAAAAACTCCTTTTTCTGTCCTGAATTTTAACTTCTGTAATATCTATTTAGCAACGCTTAAATTATTAGCTTAATCATTTTAATTGCTTTATTTTAGAGGAGATCTGAAAAGTTTTTTGATACTGAATTTTGCCCCCCTAGTAACCCTACGCGGAAGTCAGAAGTATTGATTGGTAAGGATTTTAGGATTTTGTAACTGGTCAGTTATTTCCGCCATTCTGCACTAGCCCCCCAATTTTGGGGGGAACAAGAGTCGATTTGCTTGCTCTAGTCCCCCTTTATTAATCCCTCTCCCGTCCCTCTTGGAATCCCCCTCCTGTACCCCTTGGAATCCCCCTCCCGTCCCCCTTGGAAAGGGGGAAGCCAGAGGATGCTGCGCTTTTGAAGGATGGGAAAGCCAGAGGATGCTACGCTTTTTGTTGAATGGGGGATGCGCGGTGGCTAGGATGTAGTAAATGGGACTTCTCAGACAACCTCTTAGAATTAATAATAGTTCAATCAAATATTCATTAATCTAAATTTTTTATACTTTATGCTGAAAACAGAGCCTACTTACACATTCCCTGAATCTAATCATCCTATTGTTAAGTCACTATTCCATCATAGTGACCAGGAACTATTGACCTTATTTCAAAACT
>NZ_CEZPJD010000605.1:0-5003 GCF_983059655.1 Okeania sp. | reverse complement strand
CGCTCTTCGGAGCTTCCCGGAGGGTGAGATGGCTCCGAAACCTGCGCCATATCTAATCGACCAAGAGAAAAAATAATTCCGTACTTCAAGCCTCTTGCTTGACCTTTGTCATGCTCCGCAAACAGCCTTAGGTACTGATAACTGATAACTGATAACTGATAACTGAAATGACCTTCTCTATACAATACCGATGCTACCGGACATGATATGACTTATATTTTTATGCTACATTTTGTGGTGCATAATGTGAGCTTAAATAGGGCTTGCTGATTAAACCTAAATGTCTTTACTGATATTGGTTTTAGCCTTTTTGGGTAGTGAGAAAGTACCTGGTTTTCAGATCAAAATGTTCAAAAATTTATAATTTTAGGCAAAAGTTGGGCTAAAAAAAATTACTTTCCTGCTCCTCTACTCCCCTACTCCCCTACTCCCCTACTCCCCCGCTCCTTAAAAAAGACTTTTTCAGCAAGCCCTAAATAGGCTTTGCTCTGCGAAACAATTTCATCTCCCTATTCCCTGACTTCTACAAGAAGTCTTTTGATAATGGAATCTCAATAACAAATTCTACCCCTTGCTCTGGTACAGAATTACATATTAGTTTTCCTTTGTGTTTTTCGACAATAATTGAATAACTAATTGACAAACCTAAACCTGTACCAGTACCTACTGGTTTAGTAGTAAAAAATGGGTCAAATATCTTCTGTTGGACTTCTAGCGAAATGCTAGGACCATTGTTACTAATTTTGATTTGTACAGTTCGATCTTTAGTTAATTTTGTGCTAATTGTAATGGTAGGTTGATCGCTAGATCCATTATCCTTTTTCCTCATATCTTCTAAGGCATCAATAGCATTACTAATAATATTCATAAATACTTGATTTACTTGGGAAGCGTAACAATTAATTAGTGGTAAAGAAGCATATTTTTTTAATACTTGAATTTCTGATTTATTTCTCTGAAAATTGAGTCTATTTTGTAAAATTAGTAGGGTGCTATCAATACCTTCATGGATATCTACAGATTTCATCCCTGACTCATCTAATCTCGAAAAATTCCGTAGAGAAAGTACTATTTTGCTAATTCTTTCGACTCCTATTTCCATTGAATGTAGTAATTTATCCAAATCTTCAATTAAAAAGTTTAAGTCTATTTCTTCCGTTATTTCTTTGATTTTAGCTGTGGGATTAGGATATTCCTGTTGATAAGTATTGATTAAATCTAGTAAGTCTTGACTATATTCAGCTACATGATTAATATTGCCAGAGATAAAAGTAATAGGATTATTAATTTCGTGAGCAATTCCTGCTACCATCTGCCCTAAACCAGACATTTTTTCTGTCTGAATTAATTGGGATTGGGTAGATTGAAGTTGTTTGAGAGTTTCAGATAAATGTATATTTTTTTCGTTTAACTCTTCTGTGCGTTCTTTGACTTTATTTTCTAAAGTATGACTATACTCTTCTAGTTGATTTTTAGCTGTAGATAAGTTTTCATAAAGCCTGGCATTTTCGAGAGAGAAAGCTGCTTGAGTAGTCAGAACTTTTAATACTTCTAGGCGATACTCAGTAAAGGCTCCAACTGTCAAATTATTTTCTAAATATAGTATGCCAATAAATTGACCGCGATTAATAATAGGAATACATAAAATACTCTTGGGTTGATAATTTTGAATATAAGGATCGGCAGCAAATTGAGTTTCATTAGTGGCGTTATCTAGTACAACAGTTTTTTGAGTACGCGCCACATAATAAATGAGAGAAGTGGGAAGCTCGTTTGTTGAGTCTAGTGGGAGAGATTGTTTTGATTTTAGTTGTATTTCTTCAGAAGAATTACTCTCACGAATTGCTTTAGCTTCTATAACCCATTTTTCTGCTTCAAGAAGGATTAAATAACTTTTTTGAGCACCAGCGTTTTCTAGAGTAACTCGCATTAAAACCGAGAATAAATTTTCTAGTTTTATTTCTCCTGAAATAGCTTGGGTTGCTTTCATTACACTCTTGAAGTCAAGCAGAAGGGAACTATCGGTGGTTGTATAAGTGACAGTTTCTTGAGCAATGTTGCGGGTCAAAGTAGAATCTTGCTGTTGAACAGGTTTGAGTAGTTCACCGTAGGAATTTTCTAGGTGTTTAAGTTTAGCAACTGCACCCCACTGAGCATAAGCGTAGTAAGCTTTGATGAGATATGCTTGGGCAATAGTTTCCTTATTCCACTCTAGGTAAAATTTAGCAGCAAGTTCCCTAGCAAGAGCTTCTTCTTGAATGTATTCGTTTTCTTTTGCTCCAGCGATCGCTTGTTCATAAAGTTCAATTGCTACAATATAGTTACAAAGTACCCGATGTTTTTCTGCTTCTACGAGATGAAATTTATGTAAAAAATTCACAGGAGCATGGTCTGCCCAGATTTTCATTTGTTTTTGGTGGGAGCTTACTTCTTCTAACCATTGCTGTTTTTGTTCCTCAGAAGCTTCATTATAGAGAGCAAGTCGGATCAAGGAACCATAAAAATAGAAAAGTGTAGGACTATAATGAGAAGTAACTAGATGAAGATATGCTTGTCCTGCTATACAATTTTTTAGAGATTCTTGATACTCGCCAAACAGATAACATAAATAAAGTTTGTGCAAATGTAGGTATACCAGTCCATGGTCTTGAGGATGTATTTTTGTCTCATTAAAAGCTTTACCAATTAACAAACAGGGATTTTCGCAAGGGTTGGTTAAATTGAAAATAGTTTGTTGATTGAGTTGCAACCATGTTAGGGGAGTTTCTTGTTTGATTTGAACAATAGCATCAATAGCGTTATTAAGCTTCTGAGACAGTTCTGTTAATTCCCACCCAATACAGTAAGAATGAAAACAGTGTAAAAAAATATTGTAGCTAGCAAATTCTAAGTCTCCCCTGGATAGAGCGAGGGAATAACACTCTAGGAATAAGGGTAAAGTTTTTCCTAAATGTTCTTGCCAATGACGAAGATGGTGATTTGCCACAGTCACTCCTCTGAGAGCATCTCCACCGAAGCGCTCGAATAGACTATATATTACCTGAGATAATTCATAAGCTGCTTTAATTTCTCCCTTCCTCCACAGCATTATTCCGTAACAGCTATATCCATAAGCGGAAGCAGGTGTATTTCCCCACTTGACAGATAAAGTAACAATAGCAAAAATTATGCTCGACCATAAGGGAGAACCAACAACGAAAGCTGCTGCTCCAATTAATCCTAGAATTTTTACCAAAGCGAGCTTTTCAGTATTGGTCATCTCCGGAAGTTTTTTCAAGTCTTCAATGGAGCGATCGCTCAAAAATAACTGAAGTTCTTCAATGCCAAAAAGCAAGTCTGCTTCTTCTCGTCTAGGGGATAATTCTAATCCCAAATTTTTAATCACAACTGTGGCTAGATCGATTCCCTTTATAAGTTGGTTTTGAGCAAATTCCGCCTGAATTTTGGCCATGTAAACTGGTATTTGGTCTAATAAATTCTTTGCTTGTTGCTGTACAATTTGAGCTAGTTTTTCCATCTGCTCATAGTCACCGATTAAATACCTAGCTTCTACTGCTTCTAAATATAGAGCTAATGTTAATTCGTAATTCGTTTCCCAACTATTAGTTGTTAATAATTCTAGTCCTGTATTTAGATAGTTAACTGTGGCATTATAAGCAGTAGAAGCTTTTGCTTTGCTACTTGCTATTAGGTTGAGTTGAGCGAGTTGTTCTCGTTCAGTGGGATGAGAAATTAAATCTACTCCATAATTCAACTGATTAACAAGATCAAAAATTTTCTCTTGCCTTTCCGTTTCTGGGATATTTTCTAATAATAATTTTCCTATTTTCAGATGAGTTACTTGTTTTTGTGTTTCTGGGATTAACAAATAAGCTGCTTGTTGGACACGGTCGTGCAAAAATTTATAACTAGCATTAGCTTCTATGGAAGTAAAAGATGTCAATATATTTGACTCTTCTGTATTATAAAATTTATAGACTTCTGTAACAGGTAAAATTAACCCTTCTGGCAATGCCTCCCACAAATCCTGTGCTGTTTCTGTGATAGATTTTTCATAAATAATAGCTAAAGTTTCTAAGGTGAATTTATTGCCAATACAAGCTGCTAACTTTATTACATTCTGGGTGGCAGGTGATAATTTTTGTAGGCGACTTGCCATAAATTCTACAACGTCATCTGTGGCAGACAATAACTTAACTTGAGCAACATTGCATTCCCAATAACCCACTTCATAATTAAAAGTAATTAATCCTTCTTTATACAATGCTTTAAGAAATTGAGTAATAAAGAAAGGATTTCCTTTTGTTTTTTGATAGACTAATTTTGTCAAAGGAAATGCCAACTCCAAAGAGCAATGTAAAGTATCTGCCACTAAGGGGTTTAAATCAAAAGTTAATTCTAGTGGCCCCAAGGTAATAGTATTAACAATTGCTGATGTTTTAATAATTTCTTCTAATGTTAATATGAAGGGATGAGTAGGATTTACTTCATTATCTCGATAAGCTCCTAATAATAATAAATATTGACTATTTTTATCGGTCATCAACAGTTGCATTAACTTCAATGAAGCGGTATCTGCCCACTGTAAATCATCTAAAAATATCGCTACAGGATGCTCTTGAGTTGTAAATGTTTGAATAAATTTTAAAAATAGTAAATTAAACCTATTTTGAGCAGCAGTTCCTGATAATTCTGCCACTGCAGGTTGAGAACCAATAATATATTCTAATTCGGGAATAACTTCAATAATAACTTGCCCATTTTCACCCAATGCAGAGATAATTTTAGTTTTCCATTCCTCTAATTGAGTCTCCGTTTCACTCAACAATTGCCCGATTAAATCGCGAAATGCTTGAACAAAAGCACTAAACGGAATATTGCGTTGAAATTGGTCATATTTACCTTTAATAAAGTAGCCTCGTTGCCGGACTATTGGTTTATGAACTTCATTAACTACTGCAGTTTTACCAATCCCTGAAAAACCAGCAACTAACATTATTTCA
>NZ_CEZPJD010000604.1:0-5016 GCF_983059655.1 Okeania sp. | reverse complement strand
CATTATCCATTGGTAAAATAGTTATAGCAATGAGCGCTGGTATATTTACAAATTGCAGGAGTGGCCAAATAGCTAAAAGTCTTATATTATCTGCAATTTATTCCCCCTATTGCCTATTGCCTATTGCCTGTTGCCTATTGCCTGCGCACAGCGCTATATATTAATTTAAAGAAAAAATCTATGTCTGCTCAAAGTAAATTTTCCTGGCAAGAACGCTTTCAATATAAATTTGACAACTTTATGTCAAGAGGTGGATTTTCTGTATTTCTGGCATTGGTCTCTGCTTTTTTTGGGGCCTTTTTATTAATGACTGCTCTACGTTATATTTCTGAGTGGCTATTTCCAAATACAGATTTAGAAAGCGATTTACTTTGGGATGTATTTGTTCAACTTATAGGTCTCAGAGACACTGGAGACGAAGCCAATTTCTCCACTAAAACTGTAGGAGTATTAACTATCTTTCTCGGTTTGGTACTTTTTTCTAGTTTAGTAGCTTTTATTACTCAAGAATTTGAATCACGACTGACTTTACTGAAAAAAGGTAAAAGCTTGGTAGTAGAAAAAAACCATACTTTAATCTTAGGCTTTAATGACAGAATTGTAGATATTATTACTGAATTAGTAATAGCCAATGAATCAGAACCTGATGCAGTAATTGTGATTTTATCAGCAAAAGATAAAGAACAAATGGATGATTTTCTCCGCGAAAAATTAGGGGATTTAAAAACTACTAGAGTAGTTACTCGTAGTGGAACAGTAACAAATATAAACAATCTGAATAAAGTCGGAGTTAAAGTCGCTAAATCGGTAGTTATTTTAAATGATGCTAAAGGATCAGACCCACAAGAATTGAAAAAATTATCTGATGCCAGAGTTGTCAAAACAATTTTAGCTACTGTAGCTGCTAATGAGGAAAAAAAATCATCTTTACCACCAATAGTAGCTGAAATTCACTCAGAACAATATCGTATTTTAGCTCAAAGCATTGCTCCTGAAGCTGTAACAACTTTAAATGAAGCTGATATTTTAGGTAGAATTTTAGTCCAAACTTCACGCTCTGTAGGACTAGCAACAGTATACTTAAATGTAGTAGGTTTTGCTGGAAATGAAATTTATTTTTATAGTCCTGAAAGTGATTGGCAAAACCTCAGATTTAGTGAATTACAATTTCACTTTTATCAAAGTATTCCTTTAGGTGTACAAGATAAAAATGGCAATGTAATTATCAAGCCAGATAATAATTACAACTTAACAGATGCTGAATCAATAATTGTCTTGGCTGAAGATGACTCCCAAATTAAATTTTATCAAGAACCTTTTGTTAAACCTCAAGTTTTAGGTTATGTTGACTCCCGAAAAACCCTTGCTAGAAAAACAGAAAAACATTTAATTATTGGCTGGAACTCAAAAACTCCAATCTGTCTCCAAGAATATGCTAAATATGTACTTGAAGGTTCAGAAATTAATCTAGTTACTGACCAATTAACACCAGAAATTGAAGATCTTTTTGATGAAATTCGCGATGCTTATCCTGAAGTTTTAATGCAAATTTGGAAAATAGATGTAGATGTTGCTGAGGCACTTCAAACACTCCAACCATATCAATATAACAGCATCTCAATTTTAGCCAGTAAAGGTAAAAATTCTGAAGAAATAGATGCTAAAACTCTGACAATATTATTAGAAATTAGGCAAATATTTTTGCAATACACAGAGCAAACTGGAAACCCAGTTACAACTGAATTAGTAGTAGAGTTGGCTGACTCTGAAGAAACAGATCTGGTAATTAAAGCTGGGGTTCAAGACTTCCTATTATCCAATCAATTTGTGTCGAAAATTTTAGCTCAGGTATCTCAAGAGCCAGGAGTAATATTAGTCTACCGTAATTTATTTTCAGCAGAAGGTAGCGAGATGTATATTAAGCCTGTAGAGCTTTTCTTCCCTCCTGAAAAACTTGGTAAATTATCTTTTGCTGATTGTGTATTTGCTGCTCAATCTCGTAATGAAATTTGTATTGGCGTGAAAATAGCTTCTCAATTTCAAGATAGAGAAAAGAATTTGGGTATCTATATAGCGCCACATTTGAATACTCAATTTGACTTAACTATTAAAGATGAACTAATTACAATTGCTGAAGATGAAATTTGAAAAGGGGGATCTTCATTAATGGATAATTGATAATGGATAATTGATAATTACAAGAAGGTTAAAACCGCTCTTGATTGAATATAAGGAAATATTATTAATGGATAATTGATAGTGGATAATGGATAATGAAAGAATTCTCTAACTCTCTAACTTTCTAACTCTTTAATTATCAATTGTCAATTATCCATTGGTAAAGGGAGGCTTTATAGCGCTACGCGCAAGTCAGAAGTCAGAAGTCAGAAGTTAGAAGTTAGAAGTAATCCCTGATTAAGTTTGAGTGTCTATAATTGTCCTAACCTATTTGCGTAATGCTATAAACCAGAATTATTTAATTATTAATTAGTTAATTATTTCGGTAAATGTAACTCATATTTATGAGAAATGCTGTCTGAGTCAACTTTTCTCTAGCCAGGCTTTCATTTTCCCCGGATTTAATAATCCATAAGGGTCTACCTTTTTCTTAAATTCTAACTGTTCAAAATCTGTGGTTTTCATTCCTCCATCTTCCAAAATATAGGTATGAGGATTAAAAATATTTACCCCATTTTTTTCATGATATTCAATAATTTCATTCAACCTTTCTTCAGAAGTATAACGGACAATTTGTAATCCTACTGGTGTAGTTTGACCATCCATTCGCATAAACTCTAAATGCATAATTACTTCATCACCAAAATGCCGATACATTTTTTCTACCAGTGCTAGATTTCTATCAGTTGGAAAACCACTTTGTAAATAAGTCAAATTTGTATCTACACTCCGAGCATGTAACGTCGTATGATTCCAAGTAAACTCATATATTGGTGTACCCTTACTTGCCTCCTCAGCAGTTTTTTCATAACAAATTTCACCATTAAATTCTTTAACTAAATCCTGAAAAGACTCCAAACTATATTCAGATACCATCAAAAAAGCACAATGTTTTCCTTCAGGAATTGAATTTTTTACTCCAGCGAAAAAACTAGGTATCGGCCAAGCAAAAATAGTAATTAATTTTTTGACAATTCCATCACTATCTCCCAATGCTTGAGCGAATTTTGCACAGGTCATAAAGTCGTCAAAAGTTACTATTAATTCTGCCCAAGTATAACTAGGAGCTAAAGGTATTTCTAACTGAGTAATAATTCCATTTGTTCCATAAGCATGATTAACTTTTTGTACATCATCGCCACGCAATTCTATAACTCTTGGTTCATCTTCCATTGTGACAACTCGCACGGCAGAAACATTGCCACGATGACGTAATCCACCATAATTAATTGAGCCAATTCCACTACTACCACCACCAATAAAACCACCAATTGTAGCGATGCGATAAGTTGAAGGAAACATCCTGATTTCCCAACCAATTTCTCTGGCTTTTTTATCTAATGCTACTAATTTCACTCCTGGTTCGACACAGGATAAACCAGGTTTTATCCAATTAATCTTATTCATTTTTGTAGTGTCGAGAACTACTCCTCCCTCTAAAGGAATACATTGTCCGTAATTACCAGTTCCCGCACCTCTAACTATTAAAGGTGCTTGATATTTAACGCAAGTTTTAGCTATTTGTAAAACCTCTGCTTCATTGGTAGGACGAACAATTAAATTAGCTTTTTTATCTTTTAATTGCGATTGTAAAACAGGGCTGAAATGATAATAGTCTAAAGAGAGTTTGGCGACTTGATTTGGCTCAGTAATAATTTCGATATCTGTTAGCTCTGAGGCTAGAGCATCCCAATTTATTTGTTTTGTTTTAGTTATTGTCATTAGTATTTTGAGTAAAAAAATATTTTAACAAAAATTGCTACTTTTATTTTATAATTGAGTAAAATGTTAGAATCTTATCATAAATATAAGAGATAAAAATCATTAATTTAGACCGACTTTTCCTTCGGAATGTAGCGTAAATGGTTTTTTAGTGCTATGAAAGTATTATAGAATCTATCCATTTTTCCTTTGATAAGTAAATTTTATCGAGTTAATGAGGTAAAAAATGATTGACGACTTAAATTCAGCTTTTACACAGATTCAACCAGGCTTGACTATAAGTGGAATTGTAGCTGGTTTCGTAGATAATGGAGAAGACTTTACCCTAAATTTTAGTGGTGGTAGCGCTATTGTAGACACTTCACCTTTGAACGCTAATCAATTAGGCTTAAATATCGGGGAGCCTGTAAATGTCTTAGTCGGTGAATTTGATGGCCTTGAAATTGATACTATATTTATGACTAGACCAGATAATTCAATTATTTTAGGCAGTCAAACTCCCCCGCTCCCAGCGCCCCCACAAGTGCCATTAGACCCCATTACAGGAGGAATAGCTAATCCCCCTTCTCCAGCATCTAACCCTGTTATCCCTCCCCAAGGAAATCCGATTTTCGGTACAGTGGTAGGTGTAGTTGACAACGATGAATTTCTCCTACAGGATGCTAACGGTACTCAAATCTTAGTGGATACAAATTTACCAGATAATCAATTCTTGAGTTTAGTACCAGGGGAACAACTAAATGTAGTGGGAATCTTTGATGATAATGATTTTGAAGCTTTATCTGTCACCCGTCCAGACGGTTCACCTGTGTTTACCGCTCCCCCAGCAAACCCACTTTTCGGTACAGTGGTAGGTGTAGTTGACAACGATGAATTTCTCCTACAGGATGCTAACGGTACTCAAATCTTAGTGGATACAGATTTACCAGATAATCAATTCCTAAATTTAGTACCAGGGGAACAAGTAAATGTAGTAGGCATCTTTGATGATGATGATTTTGATGCTTTATCTGTCACCCGTCTAGATGGTTCACCTGTGTTTACTAATACACCTGTATTGCCCCCACCTCCAGTATTGAACCCTGTATTGCCCCCACCTCCAGCATCTAACCCTGT
>NZ_CEZPJD010000603.1:0-5018 GCF_983059655.1 Okeania sp. | reverse complement strand
TACTTATTGAGAGATTTTTGCAAGAGCTAATTTTACCAATGGATAATTGATAATTAGGGTTTGCTGATTAAATATCAAAGTCTTTACTGATATTGGTTTTAGCCTTTTTAGAACGTGAAAAAGTACTTGATTTTCGCCTTATAAGGCTCAAAAAGTGAGTATTTTGGCGTATAGTGGGGCAGAGTTGGCAAAGGATAATTTTTCCTCCTACCTCCTCTACAACTCCCCCCAACTCTTGACTCTTAGCTACTCCCTACTCCCTGCCTTAGCAAAAAGACTTCCATAAGCAAACCCTAATTAATCCATTCGGTTTAAAGCCTCTCATGAGCAAGGAGAAAAAAAAAAGAAATAAGATTTCTGCTCAATTCAATTCCGTAACGGTTTTAACCTTCTTGTAATTATCCATTATCAATTAATGAACACCTTTTCATATTATGTCTGCTTAATTAATTATAAAAAAATATTAAAAGCTATACATCCGTAGATTATTTAACTATTTATTAACAACTAAATATGATTTTTCGTATTTCATATTACTTCTACTATAAGTCCCCAGCGCAGTTGTTTATAAAATGTCTAACTAATTAGAGAATAAAAAGTAACTATAAAAGTGGAGAAAAATACAAAAACTGAGGGGTAATTGTTAATTTTTATATAACATTTCCAACAAGTACTAAATAATGCTTTAATAACATACTTAGGATTAATCTAATTTACCTAGTTTATAGAAAAAAAGGCCATTTTTAGAGAGTATTTGTAAAGAAAAGATTAAGAAAGTGTATTGGCTGAATATTCCTTTTACAAACAGTCTCTTAGAGCTAATTAATCAGATTTTGTCCCTAAAATTCGATCAAAAAATCCATAGTTAATCAACAACTATAAAAAATGAATGAAGAAAAACGTCAAGCATACTGGCGTGCCAACACAGCATTAATCAGAAACTTGCTAATAGTTTGGGCTACAGTTTCAATTGTTATGAGCATTCTATTAGTCCAACCCTTAAATAATATTCAATTTTTTGGGGTTCCTTTCGGTTTTTGGATGGCACAACAAGGTTCTATTTATGTATTTGTCATCCTAATTTTCATCTATGCCATTCAAATGGATAAACTTGATAAAAAATATAATTCTGACAGGAGAGACTAAATGACTGCAGAAGTTTGGACATTTATACTCGTCATCATTTCTTTTATGGGTTATCTGTACATTGGATGGCGATCGCGAGTCAAAGATAGTAAAGGCTTTTTTGTCGCTGACCAAGGTGTACCTGCTATTGCCAATGGTGCTGCTACTGGTGCTGACTGGATGTCTGCAGCCTCATTTATTTCAATGGCGGGATTAATTTCTTTTTTGGGTTATGATGGCTCCATTTATTTGATGGGATGGACTGGCGGTTATGTGCTATTGGCACTACTGCTAGCTCCATACCTGCGGAAGTTTGGTAAATATACAGTACCCGACTTTGTAGGCGATCGCTACTATTCCAATATTGCCCGCATCGTTGCAGTTATTGCTGCCATCTTCGTATCCATGACTTACGTTGCTGGGCAAATGCGGGGTGTCGGTATTGTTTTTAGTCGGTTTTTGCAAGTTGATATTGGCACTGGCGTTGTCATTGGGATGATTATTGTTGCCTTCTTTGCCATTTTAGGAGGAATGAAAGGCATCACTTGGACTCAGGTTGCCCAATATACTGTACTCATTGTTGCTTATCTGATTCCAGCTATTGCCATTGCGACAGTTATTACAGGTATACCCATTCCTCAATTTGCCTTTACTTTCAGCGATATTGTCGAAAAACTCAATCAGGTTCAGGTAGACTTGGGTTTCCAAGAATACAGCGCTGCCTTTACTAACAAAACCATGCTGGATGTTTTGTTTATTACTATTGCGCTGATGGTGGGAACTGCTGGTTTACCCCATGTTATTGTTCGCTTCTACACGGTACCTGATGTAAGGGCAGCGAGATATTCTGCGGGTTGGGCATTATTGTTTATTGCTATCTTGTATACAACTGCTCCTGCCTTAGCTACTTTTGCCCGATACAACTTAATTGAGAGTTTGCACAACAAAACTGTGGAGGAAGTGCAACAGTTAGACTGGGCGACAAAGTGGGAAAAGACGGGTTTGTTAGAATTCACCGATCAAAATAATGACGGTCGCTTTCAACTAACCCCAGATAAAGAGACGAATGAAATTAAGATTGACCGGGATATTATTGTTTTGTCTACCCCAGAAGTAGCTAAACTTGCTCCTTGGGTAATTGCGTTAGTGGCAGCAGGAGGGTTGGCTGCTGCTTTGTCTACTGCATCCGGTTTGTTATTGGTGATTTCCAGTTCCATTGCCCACGATGTTTACTATCGGATGATCGATCCAGGAGCATCTGAGTCGCGACGGTTAATGGTAGGGCGAGTCATGGTAGGGTTTGCTATCGCCATTGCTGGTTACTTTGGAATCAACCCACCAGGGTTTGTTGCTCAGGTGGTAGCGTTTGCTTTTGGTTTAGCTGCTGCTAGTTTTTTCCCGGCGATCATTTTAGGAGTGTTTGATAAACGCACTAATCGGGAAGGAGCGATCTCTGGCATGGTAGTGGGTTTATTGTTTACTACTATCTATATAATGGGTGTCAAATTTGCGGGAATGCCGACATGGTTTTTCGGTGTTTCTGCTGAAGGTATTGGCACTGTAGGTATGGTGCTGAATTTTATTGTGACTTTGGTAGTATCTCGGATGACACCTCCTCCACCTTTTGAAATACAAGAAATGGTAGAGGATTTGCGATCTCCTTTAGCTGTGCCTGTTCCCATTAGTGACATTGGGGAGGAACAGTTGGATTAATTTAAAGAAGGAAGACTTCCAGTAGTGGACTGTTTCACCTAAAATGATGCAATAGGAAATCTACTAGAGATTGCTTCACTATCGTTCGCAATGACAATTCTAATGCACTATTTAAGATGAAACAATCCACTACTACAAATTTTTCAACGTTGATGATGAGAATGTTTCAATTCACAACCCCCCAGATGTAGGTTGGGTTGAGGAACGTTAGCGGAGCTTATCCGTAGGATAAACCCAATATAATATACATATAGTGTAGGTTTTTGTTGGGTTGCGCTGCCGCTTAACCCAACCTACAATCTCTAAAATATCCTAAGTTAAGTTAAACTGGTAATGTAATATAAAAGTGATTCAGAAACAAAAATGGCTACACTTCAGATAGAAAACTTACCTAACGACTTCAAAATCAATCTCTCGGAGTTATTATCTGGTATCAAACCTGGAGAAGAAATTATTATTTTAAATCAAGGGGTGGCGATCGCGAAGTTAGTTCCCATGTCTCCCTCATCTAAGCGAATAGCTAGCTTGGGGCAGGATAGAGGAAAATTTGTCGTACCAGAGGATTTTAACGAACCTTTACCACAAGAAATTATGGCAGCATTTGAGGGAGAGTAAGGGTGAAACTGTTATTGGATACCCAGTGCTGGTTATGGTGGTTTGCTGAACCTGAACGGTTAAACGAAGAGGCAACCACCTGTATTGCTGATGAAAGTAACGAATTGTGGTTTTCTGCTGCTAGTGTGTGGGAAATAGCAATCAAAGTTGCTTATGGAAAATTATCTTTGCCAGAACCGATAGATACCTGCATTTATAGTCGTATAGCGTCGTTAAATATGCAAATTTTAGAAATTACTGCTGGTCATGCCTTAAGAGCGGCTGCATTACCGTTACATCATAAAGATCCTTTTGACAGAATGCTAATTGCCCAAGCTCAGATAGAGGAAATGACGCTTATGAGTGCTGATTCAATGTTCAGGCAATACAGCAATATTTCCCTTCTTTGGGCAGCAAGTTAGTGTTTGGAGAGCGATCGCTCATGTAGGTTGGGAGGAGGCGCTCACACAGATTATGGCACGGATGCACAGATTAAGTGCAATTAGCCTCTTTCTTGTAGAAGAGCGATCGCTCATGTAGGTTGGGTTGAGGAACGAAACCCAACATCAAAGATATATTATAGAGGTTTTTGTTGGGTTGCGCTGTCGCTTAACCCAACCTACAATTTCACTAAACTAGTCCTGAAAAGAAAGCAATAATCAAGCAAATAATAAAGATAATAAAGGCAATTAAAAGAAAAGGAAGTGCGTTTTTGGGAAGTCTCATAGTTCAGGTATTTATAAAGAGTAAAAAACTACAGACAAGAAGTCTACTAATGTATCCGCTCAATAAATTGGGGCGGACTACCAGTTTAGGAATGATTTTACGCTATTTGAGGCTTACCATTTACCGATTTACCCCGGATTATTGAGCGGTTACCTACTAATCAAATAACAGTAGACTTCATTATAAATGGCTTTCAATTAGTTTCTGGGCTTGTGATCTGGCGAGTCTGTAGGTGAAATAACACCATCTAATCGGGTAACAAGTGACATAGTGCCTACGGCAGATTTTGTACCGTCAGAAGCTGCTTTACGCCAGTTGACTTTTTTCTCCCCATTAGCTTTTTGGCTTAGAGCATTTCCGACTGTTGCTCCACCTACTCCAGCGCCACATAGTCCCAGGGCTTTTCCAACAGCTATTAATGCTATTGTAGTTGTGACTGGCTCGATCGCGAAATGAATAAAATGAGTTGTTAACATTACCTTATTCTAGATTTATGTTGGACATTTTTTCCATGATTACTCATAAGTCAATACTTTGCCTAGTCCAAAAACGTTCAAATTTGTTACTCTTTTTCTGACTCAAATTTATCTACTTTTGTATAAAAATGTTAAAAATGTACTAGACTTTTACCCAACGCAAGTGATAATACAAAAAACATACCTCCCCTTATCTTATGAACTTGGAAGAAGTTATAAAAATAGCCAACCAAATAGTTTCTGAGAAAACAGGCAAATCTCTAAGTGACTTACAACAAGCGGTACTCAAAGTAACTCTACAAAAGGAGACTTACAAAGATATTGCCAAGGAATTTGATTGCTCTGAAAGTAATGTGAGAAAAGCTAGCTCAGAATTATGGCAGA
>NZ_CEZPJD010000602.1:0-5025 GCF_983059655.1 Okeania sp. | reverse complement strand
ACGCAATCGGTAGCTTGATAGCGAATCCGTTGATGGGGTTGCTTTTGAACTGAGGAAACACAAAAGACTTGAATTGACCAAACTTTTTGAAGCGCGGAAATCCATGACCCCTCTTCTGAAAAGCTTCCCAGGTGTCGTGCAGTCTACGAATAGTAGTCTGCAACACCTGAGAATGCACCTGGCCCAAATGCGGGAATTGCTTCTTAGCTTTGGGCAGGTTGTTTTGTTGACGATGGTAAGACGGGAACGGCTCATCGGCAGGAATGATGTACTCCTTCTGCAACGAACACCTATCTACCAGACACTGACGCGAAGCAATCCAGTCTTTGAGTTCGTGCAAAGCGTAGTTATACACGCCTCTACAGGTCTCAAGCCAATCCAACAGTTCAGTCTGTTGGTTAGCATCTGGATAGATTCGGTAGGTGTAGTTCATCGTCAGCATAGCTGTAGTTTACCACAAGCTATAGCTACTGGTCAATGCTTGTATCATCGGCATCGAGCCGAATAGATAAGGGCGGGGAGTCCATGTATCCTGACGCTGATGCTACGCATACAGCGCGGGACTTATAGCTCCCCGAACCCCTCATCAGTTAAATTACTGTTTTGAAAAATGGTAGTTAAAGAGAGGTCAAAAGACCTCTTTTTTGTTGTTTGTACTTTTATCCAAAACTGGGTTTATGGAAAGTAATTTTCACCCAAAACAATAGTGGGAATTATACCAAGCGTGAAAAAAGAATGCTATAAAAAGTGCCTCTCGATCGGCTCTGCTTAAAGATACTAGCTTTCGTTCATTAAAGAATAGTTATTTCTCGTTTTTACCTTTTTTTCAAAATTTAATCCTTCTTCCTTCTTTACTTCTTCCTTCTTTCTTACTTCTACTATTTGTAACAAACACTTATCAAATTGGTATTATATAAAACCCGTTTAATTCGGTATAAAAAAATGTTCCATCTTCAAGCATTACCAAATATTTCTCGATCTCCCTTACTCCCTTATATCATGTCCGGTAGCATCGGTCTTGTATAGTAAATAGGCAATAGGCAATAGGCAACAGGCAACAGGCAACAGGCAAGAAAAACACTTAAATTTCCTGTAGATATCCACGCTAACTTTTACACAAACGATACCAATGGACATGATATTACTCCCCTACTCCTCATGTTTTAGCTGTGTCAGTCCACTACTTTGCGCCCTAATACCAACAAAGTAGTACCATTATTCCAAATTCCTTCTGGTGTAATTAACCGTTTTAATTCCTCTTCAAATTCGGCTTTCATTTGTTCTATTTCCTCGGAGGAAAGTTTTGTAATTGGATTAGGAATATTTCCTGGGGAAGGATAATAAACTAAGTTCCACCTTTTTTTTGTATCTTCTAAACTTAGATAACTCCCATGATTTTCCATTTTAACAGAAATTATTTCTAAGTCTGCCTGAGTTAATAAATTCTGATATTTTTCAATAGTATTTACGGAATCTGATAAATGAAAAAAATCAAGATTTATGCCATGATTTTCTAATACTTTTTCCAAAACAAATATTCCTGTAAAACCTATTTCAGCTATATTATGAAGACCTATGTAACCGCCTGGTTTGAGAAACTGAGACCAAAGACGTAAAGTAGCTTCTTTATCTTTCATTAATGTAAAAGCATTAGCACATAAAATCACGTCAAAACTGTTAGCTGGAAAGTCTATATTTTCCCCATCTGCCAACTGAAATTCAATATTTTCAAGGTTTAATTGGGCAACTTTTTTTCTTGCTTGTTCGAGCATTCCACTAGAAATATCTATCCCCACAACTCTACCGTTATCGCCTACTAATTGAGCTACTTCAATAGCAACATGACCTGTACCAGCAGCAATATCTAAAACTTTATCTCCTGGTTTAATTTGTGCAGATTCAACCAGACGATGGGTAATATGAGAATGCCATTTACTTTCATCATAGTTTTGGCTTCTCTGACTATAAATTTTAGCTAATTCCTGTTTATATTGGTCTAATTTTACTTGGTTATTCATCATTAAACTTTGTAATTTAACGTAAGCATTTCCTCCGGAATGCTGCGCAAACAGCCGTCAGCTCTCAGCTATGAATTTATTGATTTTTGAGCAGCAATTAACATTGATAAATTTCAGGAGAATTAAAAGTATTGGAAAAAAACTGACCTTGACGAGAGAGAGTGCATATTCATTCTTTATGAAACAGCTAATAACTGTTTGTACAACATTATACGGGAAATGCTTACTTTTAATACATAATAAATGAAGCAGTACATTCACTCAATTTATATTATACAGGTTGCTTTTTATTGAATTTTATGCTAATAAACAATATAATCAGGACTTACACAAATTGACTTTTAAACCACCATCTGTAGGAGCAAATGGTATTGACTAACCCCAAGATCCGCTAATGCTCTAGCCATAAGTAAAGTCTCTGCGTAAGTCCTAATAATGTTTGCTAAACAATTAAAATTGGGAGTAGTATCAATTACGTGAAAATTTTATAAAATTTTTATTATTATTTATCAAAGTCTTAGAAGAAAAATTAATCCTTTCAAAAATACAAAAAATACAGGTATCTGTTTTGGTACAGGACGATCGCTATAATATTAAATAAATAAAATTATGTAAGCATTTCCTACAGAATGCTGCGCAAACAGCTATTAGCTGTCAGCTCTCAGCAATAATATCTAAATCTTAAGGAGGAGTTTTAAATGCTATATTAATTTAAAAGTCGGCTTTTATAGTAAAATTCAATTTACCTCATTAATCAAGGCTTTCTTTCAAACTAAAATAAATAGCTGATAGCTGATAGCTGACTGCTGAATGCTTACAAATTATCTATATAAGTATCTATGAAATATTCCGCATCTACATCTACTCAAAAATCTCCAAAAGTGAAACAAGACCAAGCAGAAAATTCTCTTCCTCCTAATACTGATTACAGTGAAATTGATACTAGCAAGCTGTCAGAAATGATGCAGCGTTATGTGGAAGTAAAATTACAATATTCTCACGCTCTTTTACTATTCCGAGTAGGTGATTTTTTTGAATGTTTTTTTCAGGATGCTGTAACGATCGCTCAAGAATTAGAATTAGTACAAACTACTAAACACGCTGGTAAAGAAATTGGTAGAGTGCCAATGACTGGTGTACCTCACCATGCGGTGGAAAAATATGCTGCTATGTTAGTAGAAAAGGGTTACGCTGTGGTTGTTTGCGATCAAGTAGAAGACTCTGCTATTGCCAAAAAAGAAAACCGTCAAGTAAAGCGTGAAATTACTCGTATTCTTACCCCTGGCACTCTCACCGACGATGGAATGCTAAAACCTCGTTACAATAATTATTTAGCTGCTGTCATCATTGCCAAAAATCATTGGGGTCTTGCTTACACTGATATTTCCACCGGAGAGTTTCTTACCACCCAAACTCAAGGCTTAGACCAACTAACTCAAGAATTGATGCGTTTGCAACCGTCGGAAGTGCTATTTCCTACAAATGCGCCGGATATCGGTTTTATGTTGCGACCGGGAGAAAAATCGGACTATCTTCCAGAATGTCTGCCGAATTCTTTCTGTTATTCTCTACGTCCGCAACAACCTTTTACTATAGGAGAAGCAAAAGAGCGACTGTTGATAAAATTTCAACTGACATCCCTAGAAGGTATCGGTTGCGAACGTATTCCACTGGGGGTTCGTGCTGCGGGTGGGTTGCTGGAATATCTCGAAGAAACTCAAAAGGAAAATCAAGTTCCTTTACAACGTCTGCGGAGCTATACTTTGGCAGATTTTTTGATTATTGACCACCAGACTCGCCGGAATTTGGAAATTACTCAAACGGTGCGAGATGGAAGTTATCAAGGGTCGCTGTTATCGGCGATCGACAAAACTAGCACTGCAATGGGGGGGCGTGCTTTACGACGATGGTTGCAGCAACCACTTTTGAGTCTGAAGGGTATTCGTGCTAGACATGACACTATTGATGAACTCATAAATAATAATGGTCTACGTCAAGATATCCAAGGAGTATTGCGTCAAATTTACGATTTAGAGCGTCTAACTGGGCGTACTGGTGCTGGTACGGCAAATGCTAGAGATTTAGTTTTTTTAGCTGATTCTTTAACGAAACTTCCCGAACTTTCTGCCTTAGTATTGGCAGGTAATTCTCCCTATTTAAAAGTCTTGCAAAAAATTCCGTCAATCTTACAAGAATTGGGAGAAAAAATTCATTCTCACTTAGTAGAGTCTCCTCCTCAAAAGTTAAAAGAAGGAGGGTTAATTCAGTCTGGTATAAATGAACAATTAGATCAGATGAAGAGGTTAGCTGAAGAAGACCAAAAATGGATTGCTAATTTGGAAGTTACGGAGAGAGAAAGGACGGGAATTACTAATTTAAAGGTTGGTTATAATAAGGCTTTTGGTTATTATATTAGTATTTCAAAATCAAAGGCAGATTTGGCTCCGGATGATTATACTCGGAAGCAGACTTTGACTAATGAGGAGCGTTATATTACTGAGGAATTAAAGGAAAGAGAAGTGAGGATTTTGACGGCACAAGATGATTTGAATGAGTTGGAATATGATATTTTTGTTGGTCTGAGAAATGAAGTAGGGGAATACGCAGAAGAGATTAGAAATGTTTCTCGGGCGGTGGCAGCTCTGGATGTTTTGTGTGGTTTAGCAGAAGTGGCAGTTTATCAAAATTATGTTCGTCCTACTATGACTGATAGTCGGGAATTGAAAATTATTGAGGGTCGGCATCCGGTGGTAGAAAAATATTTGCCTGCTGGTTTTTTTGTGCCGAATACTGCCATATTAGGTAGTAAAAATATAGAGGAAAATAATTCGGGAATTACTCCTTATTCTGCTCCAGATTTAATTATTTTAACTGGTCCGAATGCTAGTGGGAAAAGTTGTTATTTAAGGCAGGTAGGATTGATTCAATTAATGGCGCAAACTGGTAGTTTTGTTCCGGCAACTTCTGCTGTTTTGGGGGTTAGCGATCGGATATTTACTCGTGTTGG
>NZ_CEZPJD010000601.1:0-5026 GCF_983059655.1 Okeania sp. | reverse complement strand
CTTAATACTCTACTTTCTTGAGAATATAGCGCTGTGCGCAGGCAACAGGCAACAGGCAACAGGCAACAGGGGGAATAAATTGCCGATAACATAAGACTTTTAGCTATTGGGCAAATCCTGCAATTTGTAAATATACCAGCGCTCACTGCTATACTTAAATAATTTTTAAAGTAGAGAAGCCAGGAGTAGATAGAAACTTAAAATTTTCCCTTCTCCTGCCTCCTCCTTTATTATTTTTTCGGCTGCTTCCTCTTGTATTCCGACTCTTTTTTAAATTAGTTATTAGCCAATTTAAAAATAAACCGTTACTAAATCTAATTTGGCATTGCTGAAATAAGATATGAAATTGGTGAGTGAGTAATACCAAATTCAAAAAAGGCAGTTACATCTTAATTTGTGATTTCTTCTTAAAAGAAAAAATTATAAATTCCATAAATTCTAAAATTTCCACCTTTTTTCCTCTTTAATATTTATGTTTTTCTTTCTCTGTTCCCTGTTCCCAGCTCCGGTGTTCCCTGTTCCCTGTGTCCTCACGCTTTGCAATATTTTATGAAATTGGTATAAGATTGAGAGTCATTTCAGTTATCAGTTATCAGTACCTCTGCCTAAAGTCAGAGGCTTGAAATATTGAAGTTGATTTTCTCTTGGTCCATTGGATATGGCGTTTGCTACCGCAAAGCTTTCCGTTCCGGAAAGCGTCCCGGAGGGAACGGAGACCCGCTCTTGACAGAGCCGCTCCGCTTTGCGTTAGCAAATGGCTATTCTCCCCTACTAACTACTAAAAATCATACAATCATTCAGCAAAACCTCCAATTTTAATCTATTACTAGTGCAGGATAGCGGAAATAATTAGGGTTTGCTGAAAAAAAATTTTTTGTAAGGGTAGGAGCCAGAATCGGTGAATCGGTGAAGTCAGGAGGAATGGGAATTATAGAAGAAGTAGTCAGAAGAATAGTACCTTGATTGTTCTGCCATAATTCTCCCAAAATGCGCTCCTTTTTGAGCATTTTAGACTGAAAACTTGCGCACTTTTTTAGACCTAAAAATGCTAAAACCTTTGCCTATAAATACTTTGAGATTTAATCAGCAAGCCCTAATTAACCAGTTAAAAAAGGTCCAAAAGCTTGTATAATAATATTTCTTCCCTTCAGCATAGCTGCTATCCTAGATAACTAAAGCCTCCAGCATAGCTGCCTTTTTGCACTAGGCAATATCTTCAAAGTGCTTATTCTGTTCAACTGGTTGTTTATGATCTCGAAGTCTCAATAATAAATCCCAATCTTGACGAGCAGTGGGAGACCACAACCAATTTTTTTGTAATTGTTGGATATGAAACTCTTTGCCAGCTTCTCTCATAACTTTCCTAGCATATTTTAAAGCTTGTTCAGGAGTTTTCTGTAAATTTTTAGCGGATTTTAGTTTAATTAATCCTAAGCCTGCATAAGCATTCATAGCTTCTCTCTTATTGACAGATAAATTTCCTCGATCGCTATCAGAAACAGGACGAGCTTTTTCCATTTCTGGGGTTATTTCTCCTGATAAATGCAATACTTTTAACCAAGCTCCATAAGCTTTTTCAATATCTCCTTTAGTGTAATAAGCAAAGCCTAAAGCATTTTGATATTGAATATTTTCTGGACTTTTTACAGCAGCCTTTTCCCAATAACTTATAGCTTCATCTATCAGGTTATTTTGATTTCCATCTTGGAAGATTTCCCAAGCTAATCTACCTTTAAGAAAATTAATTTCTGGATAGTCATTGAGTTGAGTAGGTACAGAAGCGATCGCTTCTCCTGCTTTTGCTAATTCTCCTCTTTCTAATAATGTTTCTACAACCAACTTTCCAGCCTGAATATCATTTTGCTTAAACTGTCTAATTGCCAGTATTTGTGCTTCTTGGATGCTACTATTTTTTTTATTAGCATTAACCAGTCGAACCCTGTTATAGTCATAATTAATCCCTGGATCTGGGGCTTTAGGAAGCAATTGAGCATTTCCTGGTGACAGTCTATTGAAAGTAATTATATTAGTACCAAAAGCTAACATTACTAATGATGCAGCAGATAATAATGTTTTTTTCCAGGAAAACTTATGAGATTTTTCCTGAGTATTTGGTGTGGTTAATACTGACTGAGTTTGTGTTACTATTTCTTCTGGTTTTTCATAGCTTTTATTCCTGAGTTGTTCTGTTATTTCTCTTTCTTGCAATAACTCTTGGAGAGTCTTGACCTGGTCTTGATTATCTGTAGTCTGCAAATTAAAATTATCTGTTTGAGGTTCATTAGGAAATTCCTCTATATTCTCCAGATCGATATTTGGTTCTACACGAGTTGAATCTTCTGGCGACTCTGGTGATGCAACTTTTTCCTCAACAAATTCCTCAAAAGGTTCAACAATTTCATTTGGCAAGTTGCTGGGTTTTTGAATCAGACAACCATCAAATTCTGAATGTAGGTAGACAACAGGTAATGCCCAATAAAGCTCATGGGAACCATAAGCAGAAATCAATCCTTGTCGTGCCCGACTCAAACTTAAGTCTACGGGATAACCTTGATTGAGATTTCGATAAAAAAGCCGTGTCAAGCTCAGAGAAACCTCATCTGGAATGCGTTCTGCCATTGCTAGCACTCCCGGAATACCTCGTTTAACTAGCGCTTCTGCCAAGTTGAGCGCTACTTCATCATCAGTATGGTTAACTGATTGGTTGTAAGCACCTCGACATGAGTTGAAGACCGCCATCTGAATACCATTGTTAACTAACAACCCTGCTAGGTCTCTACCACTGAGACTTTCTGTTAACCCTGTTGTATTGCTGACCAGAGATATTTCACCGCCGGAAATACCCCAGTTGCTATGACCTGCATAGTGGAAAACTTGATATTTACCTTGCTCTAAATGTTGAGTAAGTTGTTCTCGCCCAGGTTGCCTGAGAATATCTAGGTGGATCTGAGTGTCTCCACTATTTATTTGTAGCTCTTGTTGCAATGCCTCGTATTCTTTTTCCAGTTGCAGACTATCTTTATCGCTAGGAGCTGCGATCGCCATTAAGATTTTTAATGGTTCTTCTGGAGTTCGTGTCCGGGTTTGTTTAGGTAAAGAAGTATTAGGTTGATAGCGAGAGAAAATTACATCCGTACCAGTGGCAAGGGGGCGATCGCCTGCATGGAGTACCTCCCAAGGCAAACTGGATATACGTCTGTCTTTAGTCCCCAGACGTAGCTGTAATACTTCTCCTCGATTATGAGCTATTCCTTGAGCGCAACTCCAGCTATCTCTCAGGGTGTCTTTGAATAGCTCTTGATACATTTCTTGGCCTAATGCTACTAAACTTGGACTTACCACTTCCCCAGACCTGGACACAACCTGACTAGGGATGACTACCTGAGTATTGGACTTTCCTTCTAGGAGATCGAGCAATGGATCGCGAAATAGGTGACGTGCTTGGGCCAACCATTGTTCTACAGGCCATTCGACAATTTCTTCAGCCACTAACCCACCAATAGGTACTTTTTCTGTCCGAACAAAGTATTCGTCTTCTCCCAGAGGAGTAATTGAAATATGAAATTCCTGTGTCACTTATTTTTCATCCTTCTACTGAATTTACTCCGCCAAAACTCCCGATATTTGCTTTTGATTATGAATAAATGGGAAAGAAATGACGGCTGTGGATTTGGTGTTCTACTATTTTGGATTTTAGATTTGGGAAACTTTCTCTGTGTAGGAGTGTTGAGTATCCCTGACCTAGCAACCTTAAAGTGTTGGTATAAAAAAGCTAAAAGTAGTGCTGATGATGATTTATCAGAACTAGCAATTTGCACGCCTAGTTGTAGTGTTATCTATGACTAACTTAGACCGCTTGGTTAGTATGGGTAACACTCATTTTTTTGTTTCTTCATCTATAGTTAGTCTCAGATTTCTGAGGCTTGCTATTTAAATCTCCTTTTCAACCACCTATTAACTAATTCAGGAGTACTTTCCGGATAATTTGATCGTCATTGGTATTGACCAAATCTTTTTTTTGAGAGTAATAGTCTGGATGATCTCTTAATTGAGGAATTGGCATGCACCTTGGGGCAAGCGTTAACTGGACAACGGTTTTCTGACCACCATGAGAACTTTTCAGCCAACCGATAGTTGTACTGCCGACGTAACAATTCCAACCATAATTCTATTGTGCCTATTTGTTCTTTGTTGGGCCTTAATTTATATTGATAAGCGGTTCGCATAATCGATATGGGTAAGCTGACCGGGTTATACCATTTCTGAATAATAATGCTATGTAGCATTTCTCAGGCTAGTCAGGTACGCTGCTGGAGGTCTCCCACTACCCCTTGACAAGTGGGAAAACTGGAAGTACCCCTTTTTGGGGAATTTAGGGGGATCGTTGGTTTACCTCACGCCTTGTGAAAACCGCTATGTTTGATTAACATCTCACCACTCTCTACCTCCCCATTACAAAGATACATAGCAAATTTTTGAGAAATGGTATTACATATTTATCTACTGTGTATCTAGACAACATTATAAGTAAAAAGTTTCTTTTTTACCTAGTTTATCTACAGTGAATTTATTTCGGTTTACCGAAATTTTATTTGTTTTAGGCTATTTAAGGACCTTTTTTTAATTTATACAATACTAATTTATCAACTATTGTTGTAACTCCGGAAGGTTATACCATCATTTTTTTATATCCTTAAAAACTAGAAAGCTTTTTTCTCAGAACAATCTAAGTACCGATAAATTTTGTAGTAGAGTTGGTATCGGATAATTTGAGTTGTATATCTTTAAAAATAAGTAAGTTGGCATAAGTAAACCAAACTATGGGCAGAGAGCAGAGGGCAGAAGGTAGAAGGTAGAAGGGAAAGAAAAGTTTAAAGGGAAAAAGTTTTTTTGTCACTAATTATCTGGACATGATATATAGCCTTTTCATTTGAAATGCAGAAACAGAGTCTTGCTCAAAAGGAAATAGGGAACACTCAAGAAGAAAAAACACTATTAAATAGACATCTCCAGAAAAGAGGGAACA
>NZ_CEZPJD010000600.1:0-5027 GCF_983059655.1 Okeania sp. | reverse complement strand
AATAATAGTTATTCCTGTCAACAATATTGACCAAGGTTGACACCACCAAGGTTTGTAATTCCAGGGGTTAAACTTTTCTTGTTCAATTGAATTTTTCATAAATAAATAGAATAATAAAAAATAAGGAACACAAAAGATGAAATAAACTTGCCTAAAATAACAAGGATAATTTTTTTAATCCTTTTCTTTTGGGTTTAATACCCCACCATCTACACGGTGCTGACAATTGGTTGGAGTTTGAGTCCCTATCCACTTCTTCCTTCTTCTTTCTTCAATAGTAATGAATCAAATTTAATATTAATTATGGTTTGCTGATTAAATATAAAAGTCTTTACTGATATTGGTTTTCGGCTTTTTAGGTAGTGAAAAAGTACCCCTGTTTTCCCCTAAGAATGCTCAAAAATTGAGTATTTGGGTAAGAATTGGGTAGACTTGGGCCTGGGATAATTTTTCCTTTGTATGTCTTCTACAACCCCTGATTCCTCTTGACTCTTCACTACTCCCTACTCCCTACTCCCTACTCCCTGTCTTAGCAAAAAGACTAGTGAAGCGCAAACCCTAATTAGAATTTAAACGTTTGGTAACTTGTTTAATGATGCCACTGAGAATTGCACCTCCCATCAAAATTCCGATAGCTGGAGTAAATACTGGTTCCCATAATCTACGCCAAAGATCGAGACCTAGAGCAACTCCAGAATAACGACCAATTACAGCGATCGCGAACCAAGCAAAAGCAATTATTACTAGAAATACATCTGCCACTAAAAATGTATCTAACCAATTGAGTAATTTTTCTTTCATTGTTAGTAATTTTCCATTAATATTTTAAATTATTATACTATAATTAAGTAAATAATATTATCTATATATTTATACTCAGTTATATTTTTTGTTCTCTATTTTCATTTGTAATACTAATTCTACCAAGCGTGAAAAAAGAATGCTTAACTATAGGTGACACTTCAATTTAAACCTCGTCTTTAAGACTATGCTTTATAAACATCTTTCTTAGCATAAAAATTGACAAAATAGACAAGTTATGTATAAATCTTTGAAAGGCTTTTTCTGGAGGAAAGTGTATAAAAAAATACATTTTTTTGATAACTGTAGACAAGATTCTTACTTCCCACACCTCCCTACAGGGTTTTCAGGAGTTCCTTATCAGGGATAGGTCTTTAAGGGCAGAGTTTGATGACATCTCTCAAAAGTTTTGCTACATCTTCTTGGGGTGTGGAGTAGAGAGTAGGGTTTAAAGGCATAATATATTTTGAATTAATGCCGATAATTTTGTACAAACATTACTGAATCATTATTATTACTTAATAGCTGAAGTCACATCGGAACTATAGTATTATTTTTGGGAATTGGTATTATATCATGTCTCTTTAGAATAACCACTTCGGAAAAATTTAGGGAGTAGGGAGCAGGGAAGTAAGAGAAATTTGTTTGCTCCCCATTCCGCACCGAAAGAATATTCTCTTCTCAAAAGAAGAACATTTTTATTATGGTGAATTAATTAAGACTTGATATTATAAGTAATTAACACTAGCCTTATAAATTTTTTGATAATTATCAAGCTAATTATTGTTAATTATTCTGATGTACGATAAACAGCCGTTAGCTTCGCATAACTATCGTTAACGCTCCTACTCCTGTACAGACATTGCATGCAACTTTCTGTACGGACGATTA
The DNA here is from genome assembly GCF_983059655.1 of Okeania sp. Taxonomy (NCBI): domain Bacteria; kingdom Bacillati; phylum Cyanobacteriota; class Cyanophyceae; order Oscillatoriales; family Microcoleaceae; genus Okeania; species Okeania sp. Next base: position 3,335 of record NZ_CEZPJD010000600.1, on the reverse strand, counting down.
GAAATTAAATCATAGTTTAACAGTCTTTTTCTGTTTCGTTTATAGGGAGAAAAATAGTTACATTTGTTTGTTGTAAAGGAATACTTTGGATGGTTAATTTGCCATTATGTAATTCCGTAATTTGTTTAGCAATACTGAGACCCAAACCCGATCCTTGTTGCTCATATATTTTACGATTAAATTGTTGATAAGCTCCGATATTAGAAATTTCATCAACACTCATCCCTTTACCAAAATCTATAAAATTAACAACAAAAACATGATCCTCTAGTCTACCTATTACCTTAACTTTTTTGCCAAAAGAAGAAAATTTAAAAGCATTATCTAACAATTCATCTACAATTTTTCTAAAGTTAGACTCAGTAATACTTAAATTAGTATTTTCTGATGTTATATCTAAGTCTTTTAAGCGATTAAAATTTCTTGCTTTTTCAATAGCAACCTCTCTAATTATTGATTTAGGATTACTAAGAAAACCTGTTGTAAAGAATTTTAATCTATCTTGATCGCGTGATAATAGTTCTAAATCTGCATATAGTAAAAAATTCTGAATTAGTCTATTTAAACGCTTGGCAGAAATGTGGATATTTTCTACCATTTCTAAAATTTCATCGCTTTCTAATTCTTTAAACTCTTGAATAATAAAATTGGAAGAACCAATAATTCCATTGAGTGGAGTGCGTAGCTCATGAGGTAGAGATAAAGTTATGCTACTTCTTAATTCATCTAGTTGCTCTTGAGTTTTTCTTTCAATAGTTCCTTGTTTTTCTAATCTGGTATTAATTGCCTTCATTAATTCGGCGTTAGTAAAAGGCTTTGTCAAGTAATCGTCAGCTCCTAATCCCATCCCTTCTCTTACATCAGCTCTTGCGGCTTTTGCAGTTAGAAAAATAAAGGGAATTGCTTCTGTTAATAAATTTTCCCGTAATAATTTTAAGACTGTATAACCATCAATTTCTGGCATCATTACATCACAAATGATTAGGTCTGGAACATTTTCTAGAGCTTTTTCTACTCCTATTTTACCATTTTCTGCTTTTATTGCTGTAAAAGATTCTTCTTCTAGAACATCCGTAATTATATCTAAAATACCCGGTTCATCTTCAATCACTAGAATTTTTTTCATCTATATTTTCCTTTGTTAAATTCAATGGTAATATAACAGTAAATGTAGTTCCTACGCCTACTTCACTTTCGACAAAAATTTGACCCCTATGTAAATCTACAAAACTTTTGACAATAGTAAGTCCTAATCCTGTACCAGAAATATTAATAGCATTTTGAGCACGGTAGAAAGACTCAAATAAATATTTTTGTTCTGCTGTTGGAATTCCCATACCTTCATCTTGAACCTGAAAAATTGCATAGTTATTTAAGTAAGAAAGTTTGAGAAAAATATTACCACCCTGGGGTGAATATTTGACTGCATTCCAAAGTAAATTAAAGAGAATATATCTCAACAATTTTTCATCTATTAAAACAAATTCAAACATTTGTTTCCTAGATTCATTTTGTGATTCTGGAGGAGTACTATAGACAACATCATCTTGCCTTTGTTCTTGCTGATTTAAATCCTGCTGAATTATATTTAAAATACTTTGATTAACTCCATATTTGTCAGAAATTTTTGTTATTAATTCCTTGGCTTCTTGAATTACAAAATCAAGGAAATATTGACTACCAATACTGAGTTTAATATCTTCTATAAGACCTCTACAGAAATTTTCTAAATTTAATGGTGCCGGGTTAAAATCAAAATTACCTGATTCTTTCTTGCCGATAACTAACATATTATTAAGTAACCCTGTCATGTGTTTAGCTTTATCTTGTATACGACGCAGATAAGTCAGTTTTTTTTCTTCATTCCATTTATGACCATAGTATTCTAATGCTTCTGCCGAACCTAATATAGTAGTTAAAGGAGTACGAAATTCATGGGATGTCATAGAAATAAATTGAGATTTAAGTTGACTCAATTCTTTTTCTATTTCTTGTGCTTTCTTTATTTCAGTTTCTGCCCACTTGCGCTCTGTAATATCTTTAATATCACCCTCATAAGCAATCAAATTACCTCCAGGATCGCGCACTGCTGTTGCATTCTCCGAAACCCAAATGACACTCCCATCAGCACGATAAGCTTGATACTCAAACTTGGATACTCTACCATCCGTGCTAATTAAATCAATAAATTCATCTCTAGAGTTAGGGTTAACATAAATTTGTTTGCCTATATCAGTAACTTTTGCCGTCATGTCCTTTGGCGAGTCATAACCAAAGATGTCAGCTAAAGCAGGGTTACCATAAAGATAATGCCCATCTGGTGTAGACTGAAAAATACCTTCAACTGAATTATCAAAAATGATACGATATTTAGCTTCAGTTGAATGTAGTTTTTGATATGTTGCTTCTAGTTGTAATTTAGTATTAAACTCAGTTTTTTGCAAAGATTCATATAAATATACAGAAATATCACAAATTAAACATACCCAGAAAATGCCAAGACACATCTTTATAAAATTCCAATCTAAGGATGCCACATCAAAACCGAGAATCTGATTGACACCAAAGTAATAACCTAATACAGTAGCCTGGGATATTAGGTGTAAAAACCATCTAAATGGAATTAAAGTTGCCTGAGAAAAGAAAGTCAACATCCAAGCAAAAAACTCAGGATTAACATTTCCCGTAACTGTATCTAAAATTTGCTCAATCATAGTTACAGACCAAGAAAAGCAGAGAAATATTAGACCAAGATGACGACTGCCCCAGGGAGTTCGTAGTATCAATATACAACCAAGTAAGCTTAAATGCACTAAAATTCTGGCAATTTCCCACTCTTCTAAACTAGGGTATTTACCTAGTATGAAGAAAATTAAACTTAGTATACTTTTACTTAAGAAGAATAAAAAAGCTAGCCACAATGCTAAATTTAGTCGAGCAATTAAAAAACGATTTTGCCACTGTGGATATGAAACATCTGTTAAGTCTGTGGAATTTTCAGCAGTAGGGTTAGCACTATCCAAATAGCTGAGTATTTTCTCAATAAAGGATAGTCTCTGTAGTTTTTGCAGCCATCCATATCCATTTAGCATAGCTAGTTAGATTGAAATATCAGAATTTAAGCCATGGGCTTTATACATCAGAATACTTTGACATACTCCCGGCATCAAATCAAAGATTATAATGCGGGATTCTCATCATTGATGATTCTACGTTCATCAAGACAACTTAGATTAGCAATATTACTATTATTAATCCATAGGTCGGACTCTCCCGTAGCGTTTGGGCTTTTGACCCCAGTTTCCGAGTGCCCCTCGGTACTGTTTACTACTGCC
>NZ_CEZPJD010000599.1:0-5030 GCF_983059655.1 Okeania sp. | reverse complement strand
AATATCTCCCTTGAGAACGATATAATTCTGCCAAGTTGTTGAAGTCGGTGGCAAGATATGGATGATTTGATGGTAGAACTATTTTGTCAATTTCTATGGCTTGTAGGTACAAAGGTTCAGCTTCAGAATATCTTCCTTGAGATTCATATAAACCTGCCAAGTTGTTGAGGTGGGTGGCAAGAGATGGATGATTTGATGGTAGAGCAATTTTGTCTATTTCTATAGCTTGTTGGTACAAAGGTTCAGCTTCGGAATATCTCCCTTGAGAACGATATAAATTTGCCAAGTTGTTGAGACTGAAGGCAAGATAAGGATGATTTGATGGTAGGGCTATTTTGACAATTTCTATAGCTTGTTGGTACAAAGGTTCAACTTCGGAATATCTCCCTTGAGATTTGTATAAAAGTGCCAAGTTGTTGAGGTCTCTGGCAAGGGATGGATGATTTGATGGCAAGGCTATTTTGTCAATTTCTATAGCTTGTAGGTACAAAGGTTCAGCTTCAGAATATCTTCCTTGAGATTCATATAAACCTGCCAAGTTGTTGAGGTGGGTGGCAAGAGATGGATGATTTGATGGTAGAGCAATTTTGTCTATTTCTATAGCTTGTTGGTACAAAGGTTCAGCTTCGGAATATCTCCCTTGAGAACGATATAAATTTGCCAAGTTGTTGAGACTGAAGGCAAGATAAGGATGATTTGATGGTAGGGCTATTTTGACAATTTCTATAGCTTGTTGGTATAAAGGTTCAGCTTCGGAATATCTCCCTTGAGACTTATATAAAAGTGCCAGGTTGTTGAGGTAGGTGGCAAGTTCTTCCTCCACACCCAACTCTTGCTGCAAAGCTATTGCCTTCTGATAATATCCGATCGCCTTCTCTGCCTCCTCCTGATAATTTTCACATTCTCCACGTTCCACTCGACGCTCGAAAATCTTTCCCAAATTTCCATACAAAGTCACCAAACTAACATCCTTATCTCCCTTTTTCCGTTCAATATCTGCAATTAATTCTTGCAAGTCTGCCACTGGCAAAAAATGGGAGTCATCCTCATCTACCTCACCCCATCTTTCCGAAAAAAACTTATGTAAAAAATCCACATCCTGACTAGGAAGAGCTTGTTTCTGATGAGAAATAAACCGAAAAACTCCCTTGCGCCATGCCCAAAAGTCAGGAGCTTTTTTACTCAGGTTTGCTACCATTTGAAACGTTACCCATAGCACAATAGAAAAGGGAAATTGTCGAAAAGCTTCCCGCGTCCACTGTAAGTAACCAAAAAACTTTTCCTGTTCCGGTTTTTCCTCATCAAAAGCTAAAAAACGCAAACTTTCTGTACCAGTAACAGTAATCACAGCTTGCCTTTTTGCCTGTAAATATTCATCAGTTTCTACCAACTGAGAAATAGCCGCTCTGAGACTAGGTTCTCCCTTTGCCAATTGAACTCGATAACAAGGAATATTGGGAGATAATTCTGTTTCATATTTGTGAATTATTTCCTCTCGATATTGACTATAGTCACATACGGCAATCAGAATATTTAAGGATTGATAATTTGCCTGAATAGAAACAATTAAATCGTCATAATTATTTTGATTTTGCATCTTTTTTTTCTAGGGAATAGGGAATAGTTTATTAATGGATAATTGATAATGGATAATTGATAATTACCTCTGGTTAAAACTGTTCTTGATTCAATATAAGGAAAGATCATTTCTCTTCTTTCCTTTAAAAGGGCAGAAGGTTTTAAGCCAGAATTATTTAATTATTCATTATCATTTTCTTTATGGGTTTAATACCCCACCGTCACTCGCGTTGTTCAAAATTACTTGGGGGAGCGTAGACGCGGAGCGGCTTGTCAAAGACTATCCCCATATAATTTCCCTCCTGTCTCCTTCTTCAATAATTATTCATTATTAATTATTCATTATTCATTAATTCGCCTTTTCTTTGCAAAAGTTCGGTAACAATTGGATGGATGTCATACCATAGTTGAGCATTGCGATATTCTAGAACATATAACCCGTGCAATAAATCTAAAAAACGTTCTTCTTGAGGGTCTGCTGGCATAAAATCTTGATAAGTTTGCTGCAAAATTGCATAGTCTTTTGTGCCTATAGGAGTATCAAAATCAATACTAATATTAATTAGTGCTTCCTCTAATACTTCAGCATTAATTTTTATTTCTAAATCCTCCGGTCTGCGCCGAATTAACCTGAGACAAATTCGACAACATTCGTTAGTTATTCTGACTAATTCCCGCAATACTCCACCACTATAAACAATTATTTTATCCACAGTTTGTGGCTCTATTAATTCTGGAGAAATTCGTTTGTAAATTATGTTAGTTAGCATCTCTGTAGGTTCTGGTATTGGTACAGCATTAGGTAGACGACGTTCTCCCTGTTTAAAAAGTTTTGAAACGGGCATTGTCACAATTTGATTATTAGTTTCTGTACGCAAAGTTGAGATAGTACGGACTTCCCGCAAAGCCGAAATTGGCACAGTAAATATAATTATAAAATTAGGTTGAAATAATGCTTTGATATGTTCTTCATAAACCTGTCGTACCACAGCAAGGTCGATTTTATCTAAGTCATCAATAACTACCAATATTTCTTTTTCCGAAGCCGACTCTACTACAGCAGCAATTTCATTTATTCTAGCAATTAAATCAGAAATTTTGCGGAGAAATTCTTGTTTAATTTCCTCTCTAATAGTGGCATCAGCTTTTAACTTTCCAGTAATAATTTTAAATAAGTCAAAACCAGCAGTTCCTTCAACTTTAAATTCATCAGTTTCAGTTCTAGTTCGTTTAGCAAACCATTTATAAAATTGTTCTTTAGTAGAAGATTTAATTTTTACCTGTTGCTCTTGTGCTTTCTCCATTAAATGAACAGCGATCGCGAACAAAATATTAATATGATTAACATCAGACATTTCGATAGAGTCAGAAATAGAGAAAAATACCACAAAATATTTATCTTCTATCTGCCGACAAAATTCTGCTAAAAGAGTAGACTTGCCACATCCACGATGCCCGGCAAAAATTATTTTACTATCTCCAGAAGGACTATCTTCTACCAACTGTAGTAACTCTTCAATAGTTTCAGTACCATATTCGACCCGAAACTTTGCTAGTGCTTTTGGTGTTAGCAATGGTAGAAGTTCCAGGTTTCTGTAAGCTTCCCGAAATGACTCTAATAAATTATCCATTGGACTCTAATTTTTTTCCTCTTTAAATTTATACTATTTAGGGTTTGCTGAAAAAGTCTTTTAGAGGATATCTAAAAAGTTGTTTAATACTGAATTTTGCCCCCCTAACCCCCCAATTCTGGGGGGAACAAGAATCCATTAACTGGTAAAAGTCCCACAATTTTGGGGGCACGTGATCTAGCAAATGAGACTTCTCAGAATTAGCCTGAGAAACGCTATAAATTTTTTTCTTGCTGTTAAGTCTTCTTGCTTCTTGCTTCTTCCCTCTTCCTTCTTCCTTCTTCAGTTGACAAATTAAGATTAATTATGATAATAAACTATTTTGTACACTGATAACTGTTAACTGATAACTGATATGACATCCCTAACTGCCGAACAATACAAACAGAAAATGCAGCGCCGCAAAGAAGTACAAGAACAACGAGTATCTCAAGCTGCTAGCGAAAAAGGCTTAATTATTGTCAATACTGGCAACGGCAAAGGCAAAACTACGGCAGCGTTGGGTATGGTTATTCGCTCTTTGGGTCATGGTTATCGAGTCGCAATAGTTCAATTTATTAAAGGTGCTTGGGAACCCTCAGAAAAATCTGTGTTTACAAAATGGGGCGAACAAGTATCTTTTGATGCTTTGGGAGAAGGTTTTACTTGGGAGACTCAAGACCGCGATCGCGATATTCAAAAAGTTTATGAAGCTTGGAATTTGGCTTTATCTTATATCCGTAACCCAGATTTTAAATTAGTATTACTTGATGAGGTGAATGTTAGTTTGAAATTGGGTTATTTAAAGTTAGAAGACTTGTTGGCTGGCTTAGAAGAGAAACCAGAAGATTGTCATGTTATTCTTACTGGTAGGGGTGCCCCTCCAGAATTAATTGAAAGGGCTGATTTAGTTACAGAAATGAAAATGATTAAGCATCCTTTTAGAGAGCAAGGTGTGAGGGCGCAAGCCGGTATTGAATATTAATATTTGCAAAGAGCAAATTTGGAGTTTGATTTAGTTATTAACCAGAGGTAATTATCAATTATCAATTAATGAAATTACAAAGCAAAATTTTGATGGTTAGTTTGGCAAGTACTTAATATCCTGGCATCATTTTCACTAACACGGTCGATCCAATGATATTTTTGTAAATCTACTATGTAATCAGAAGCACTATTATCATAACTATCTACAACTTTTACATCTAAGCTATTTTGCTCATAAATTCCATAAAAGCAATAAAAAGCTGAATGAGGTAAATAAACAGCGCCTATGACTTTACCACTTTGTAGCTTGAATACAAAATACTCATTCTGAATTTGCTCTGGCTGTGGAGACTGACCAAAAAGGTAAATTCCATCACTCAGCAATGTACGATCGTCATCTGTTTTTGAAGAAAACTTGGGCCTTTCTTCTTTATATTTAAGAGAAATAGTTTTATACTGTACTATTGGCCTATCTACTGAATTATAGGTCAATATTAAGTAGGTGGCGATCGCCACTAACCTAAAAATCACGAATATTACTTAATTGTTATCTACACCATTATCATATCTTTATAAAAGGGTAAATATCTATTCTTTTAACAATTTGTGTTAGTTTCTCAACTATTAACAACTGTTAACAAAGTTTTTTGTCAAATATAGCGCTATACAAATAGGGCGCGGACATTTTTATATTCTTCTACTCCCTATTTCCTACCCCTTTTTCACTAAAATTTATTATTATATAGAGTTGGGTTGAAAAATTCCTTTTATTGCACTTAATTATTCGTCACATTCTTTTTTCGGCATTGCTGAATTAAGGTATGAAAGTAGGTTTATAGGGAACAGGGAACAGGG
>NZ_CEZPJD010000598.1:2650-5038 GCF_983059655.1 Okeania sp. | reverse complement strand
TGGAAACAGTTGCCAGAAGCAGGAAATATTGGTATTTTTGACCGCAGTTGGTATGGTCGAGTTTTGGTAGAGCGGGTGGAAAAATTTGCTACAGAGTTAGAATGGCAACGTGCATATCAAGAAATTAATGAGTTTGAGGAACAATTGACCAGTGCAGGTTATGTTTTGGTCAAGTTTTGGTTACATATTAGTCAGGAGGAACAATTAAGGCGATTTACTGAGCGGCAAAATGACCCATTTAAACAGTATAAGCTCACAGCAGAAGATTGGCGCAATCGAGAAAAGTGGGAAGTTTATGAAGTAGCTGTTAATCAAATGATTCAGCGTACAAGCACGGCAACTGTACCTTGGACTTTAATTGCGGGTGATGATAAACATTATGCTCGTGTTAAAGTAATCCAAAAAGTGACAGAAGCAATTAAGGCTCAACTTAATTCCGTTTCACGGAATTAAAAAGTCAAAAGTCAAAAGTCAAAAGTAAGATTTTACAGACTTAAAACTTTGATACTACAGTAATTTCACCGAAATAATTTCAAATCTTTAAAGATGTGAAATTATTTGTGATATCTCTAAAGTGAATTGGTATTAAGTGCCTATAAAATCAGTTGATTTTTATTTTTTATGTTATGAGAAAGCCTGGATCGATCGAGTTAGCTAATTAAGCAAATAATCTAATTTTTTTTAAGGACAAAAATCAAAAAATTATGCTGATAATTTTAACAAGAATAGTATTCTTTATACTGTTAATTTGTATCATCAAGTCACTCTGGGATAGTTCTGGTGGCGATAAGAAAAATTTAATTTCTAAGTTGTTGTTAGTATTTTCAATTATTCTGTTAATACTGGCATTTTATGCACCAGATAGTCCAGTAGGAGCTGCTGTTTTTAGGTTTCTGGCTTTTGCTTTTAAACCGCTCGGTTTTTCGATTATACTTTTGATATATGCGACTACTCTCATATCAAGTGGATCGATAAAAAGTCCAGCTCCAACTCTGATTATTACAGCTTTAATAGTTCTGATAATTTCTAGTTCACCAGTATTTGCTGTATGGGCGGCTCAACAAGCAGAAGAAGATGCTATAGAACTTGTCTCTGTGTCAGCTTGTTGTGACGAAAGTGCTGATGCAATTGTATTATTAGGTCAGGGAACAACTCAACCAGTAATACCGGACAGAATACAAATTCAACTTACTAAAACAGCAGAGCGGATTATTTACGCATCTCAATTATATAAAAAAGGTTTAGCTCCTTATATTATAGTAAGTGCTGGCCCGAGAATTGGAGATGATGATAGTACAGTTGAAGCTATAGATATTAAGAACATTTTGGTTGAATTGGGTGTTCCAGGAAGGGCTATTATTCTAGAACCAGATGGAAGAACTGTTTATGAAAGTGCAATTGAAACAAGGGATATTTTAGATGCAAGAGGTTTAGATCCTACAGTTATTCTTATTACTTCTGCTGTTAATATTCGTCGTGCTAGTTTAACTTTTACTGATATAGGGATGAGGGTTATTCCAGCTCCCACAGACTTTAATACTGTAAATCCTTATGAAGATTCTTCCTATCGTTTTGTACTAGCAGATTTTCTCCCCAATGCCCAAGCACTCTTACTAACTACAGAAGTTTGGGAAGAATATTTAGCTTTATTTTACTATTTCTTACGGGGTTGGTTAGCTCCTGGTTTCTAAGGAAATATTTTTATCTAAATGTATTGTTTTTGCTGAAACTAAATCTAAACTTATGCCCCTCAAAAAATTTGAATAGCAGAGGGGCATTTTTATTATCTTTAATAATTATTTTGATGATAATTTATATTCAAAAAATTCACTACATAATCAGAAGTTAATTTACCTTAATATTCTTCAAAAGATATGATTTATAATGGGTCATAATAACTAGAGGAGATTGTTGGATTGTTGTTTGAATTAGAAGGAGTAGAAGTGGGAGTAGATGGCTGCTCATTTATGCTTTTTTTACCACCAGGGACTAAAAAAGTAACAATCAACCAAACACCTAAAAATATCAATAACAATCTAATCACAAATTCTTGTCCGGGAGGTGTTTTTGGCGGTTTCTTTTTAGGAGCTTCGAGTTTGACTTTAATAGATTCAGTTTTGATACTGTTATCGTCTTCTACATCAAATGAAAGAGAAAATTGCTTGCCCATATTTGTGATTCCTACTGTGACAAATGTTATGGTTAAGATATTAAGATAATTTTAGTAATATTTTGAGTTTAGTTTGAGAAAAAATTATTTAGGAGTCATTTAAGTTATCAGTTATCAGTACTTTTACAATAAAGATGCTTGAAATCTGGAATATTCTCTTTATCTTGGTCAATTTTATCTGGCAAGATTTCCTCGCCATCCCACCCTACGGGAAGCTC
>NZ_CEZPJD010000598.1:0-2550 GCF_983059655.1 Okeania sp. | reverse complement strand
TCATATAGCAATCCTAAATAAGTTTTGACAAGTCAAAAAGTAGATAAAAAAACTGAAACTCCTACCTGTTCCCTAAAAGCAGTAAGATTTTTGTTCACAAATAAAATAGGATTGCTATACATTTATCTTTTCCTTTATATAATCTAGGGCTTGCTGATTAAAACTCAAACTCTTTACAGATAAATCTTTTAGCTTTTTTAGGTACTAAGAAAATGCTAGCTTTTAGGTGCTAATGGTTCAAAAATCCAGGATTTTCAGCAAGATAGGGAAAGAAAACCAAGGGAAGATTTTTCTGGCTACTTCCTACTTCCTACTTCTTCTATAATTCTCATTACTCCTGAATTATGCATCCTAATTTTTTGGCCAAAAACCCCTACCTTTGCAAAGATACCAAATGGTTTATATAGATTCAATAACTCACACCTCACCTGCAGTGCCTCCAATTGGTTGAAGTTTGTAGACGCGGAGCAACAACTTTTCAGTATTCCTATCTACTCTTTTCTTCATAAATTGATACAGCTTATCTTTAACAAGAATTAACAATTTTTTTGGTTGATTTTTAATTCAATTTTTTTGTATCTTTAAACTATCTACAATCATAACATTATCTAAAATCTAAAATAACTATTATGGCTCAATCTTCTCAAGCACGACTGCAAAAATTAGCCTCTTATTTAGGTCCCCACTGGAAAAAGTCATCGCTAGGAGTTTTTTCTCTACTAATAGTCAATAGTTTAGGAATATATATTCCCAAATTAATTAGTCAAGCAATAGATGATTTAAAAGTAGCAACTAAATTTGATGAATTCTTATACTATGTAATAGCAATTGTAATTTTTGCCTCCATTATGTGGGTAATTAGAGTAGTATCGCGCATACTCATATTTGGAGTAGGAAGACAAGTAGAATTTGACCTCAAACAAAAGATTTTTAATAGACTATTAAAATTAGAACCATCCTATTTTAGTAATAATACAATAGGAGATTTAATCAACCGCGCCACTAGTGATGTTGATAATATCCGCAGACTATTAGGTTTTGCAGTATTAAGTATTAGCAATACAATTTTTGCTTATGGTTTAACTCTGCCAGTTATGCTTTCTATTAATGTGCGGTTAACTTTATTAGCAGTTTCTGTTTATCCTGTGATGCTAATACTGGTAAAAATATTTAGTGCTAAATTGCAGAGTCAACAATTAGCTGTGCAAGAAGAACTTTCTAATATGAGCGATTTGATTCAAGAGGATATGAATGGTATTTCTCTAATCAAAATTTATGCTCAAGAAGAAAATGAACTACAAGGTTTTAGCAATTATAATCAGCGACTTTTAGAGGCAAACTTAGAGTTGGCTAAAACTCGTAATATTCTTTTTCCTATCCTAGTTAGTTTAGCAAGTTCAAGCTTATTAATATTACTAATGAATGGGTCGATATACTTGGAAAACGGCGAATTAACTGTTGGTAATTTTGTAGCTTTAATTATTTATGTTGAGCGTTTAGTTTTTCCCACCGCATTACTAGGCTTTACTATTACTGCTTATCAAAGAGGAGAAGTAAGTATTGACCGTATAGAAGCTATTCTCACAGTTGAACCAAAAATTAAAGACCATGAATCACCTCTAGATTTTCCCAAAGTAGTAAAAGGTTGGGTAAAAAGCCAAGGATTAACATATACTTATCCGGGTAGCAAAACACCAGCCTTAGACAACATTAACTTTCTAATTAAACCAGGAGAAACTATTGCTATTGTTGGTTCAATTGGCTCAGGAAAATCAACTTTAGCAAACACATTACCTCGACTTTTAGATATTAATATCGATCAACTATTTATAGATGGCTATGACATAACTCAACTAAAATTAACAGATTTACGACAGGCGATCGCCTACGTTCCCCAAGAAAGTTTTCTCTTCAGTACAACAATTAAAAATAATATCTGTTATGGCAATCCATTAGCAGAAAAAATAGAAATAGAAGCTGCTGCTAAACAAGCACAAATTCACGAAGAAATTCTCAACTTTCCTCAACAATATGAAACGATAGTTGGAGAAAGAGGGATTACTTTGTCAGGGGGACAAAGACAGAGAACGGCATTAGCAAGAGCCTTATTAGTTGACGCTCCAATATTAATTTTAGATGATGCACTTTCCAGTGTAGATAATCAGACAGCAACTCATATTTTGCAAAATTTATCAACTGGAACTCAAAAGAAAACTGTAATTTTTATCTCTCATCAAATGTCTGCTGCTGCTACTGCTAATAGAATTTTTGTCATGGATAAAGGAAAAATTGTACAAACTGGAAATCATGCAGAATTAGTAGAGCAAACTGGATTATATCAATTACTTTGGAATGAGCAAAAGTTAAAGCAGTTATTAGAATAGAATTCTGAATTTAGAATTTCCTACGGAATGCTCCGCAAACAGGAGCCAGAATGAATAGATTTAATACCATTTTTGATGTTGTAAATTATCTTTTTCGTCAAATAGACTTTTATATAGCAATCCTATTTTATTTGTGTATAAAAATCTTACTATTTTTAGGGAACAG
>NZ_CEZPJD010000597.1:0-5038 GCF_983059655.1 Okeania sp. | reverse complement strand
AGGGGAGGCTTTAAACCATAATTATTTAATTATTAATTATTAATTATTCGGTAAATAATGTGATTTAACTTAATGTTAAATAACTTTTTTTCGTTTATATTAGTAGATTGTGTTGTTTAAATCTATCTTTTGGATAATCCCAACCAGGTTATTGATCTCGAAATTCAGAGCCATTGTTAGCTGTGGTTATAGCACAGCTCCGCCATGCCCACTACCAAGGTGGGGTCATCTTTCCAGTTTTTTTGATTAATTCTCGATCGGTATCGGTATCGGTTCCACACTCCCTAAAGAGCGATCGCCTGCAAAATCAACAACCCTAAATCTTTATATAAACCTTTATTTTGCTGAGGACAACGATGGTGAGTTAAACAGCGGGGACAACCATATTCACAATCACAATTTTTGGCTAATTCTGTTGCCTTTTGTGCAAACTTCAACAGTTGATTAAAAATTGCTTCACTCGCTCCATTTCCACCATCACAACTATCAAAAAAATAGCTGACAGTTTCTCCTCCTTGTCGCTGAACAAAGCATTCTATATCTTGACTTGAACTTAACACTACTAAAGGAATAGCAGCTCTAATTTGATGTCCCATACTATGTAATGCAATAAAATCTGGATGACAGCTCCATAAATCTTTGAAATTATCTGGAATTATTCCTTTATTTGTATCCTTAATTTTTTCCTTAATTGGTGTAATATTTTCCCGTATAGCTTGACTAAAGGCATCATTTATTTCAACTTTAACAACTGGAGCCTGATATTGAGTTTGATAGGGAGGATCAAAGCTACCTTCATCTACAACTTTAGTAATTTCAACTCCTTTTTCAAATTTAGTAGCAAACAACTCATATCCTGTCACTGAAAAAGTAATTTCTCCCCAGATTAAACTTAATCTCAATCTAGCGTGTGGAATATTTGTTTGAATTATTTGGGGTTTTGCTAATTGCTGAATTTCTTGAATAATTAACTCATTTTTTGGTTTGCTTTCTAAATTAGAGTTTTTTCCCAAAGGTTTTAAAATTGCTTTTTTTCTATCTAAGTCGATTTTCTCTGAACGATAAAAAATCAATTCACTATCATAATTTTGAGCTAAATAAATTGCCCCTGGAAAAACCTCCTGATGGGCAAGACTCATTTGCATTTTTTCAAAATTTTCCCCAGTATTAATATTGATTAATTCCACATCATTTTGAGCATGACCGCGAAGATTAACATTCCGGTGAGGATAACCATATCCCCAGAGTTGATTAGAGTTATTAATATATATTTTTTCCTGTTTTAATAAGCTATCGGCAATTACTCCAGCTACTTCTCCAAAACGTTTTGTTATTTCATTTAAAGGTACGCCACTTTCGACGCAACTACATTCTAAATGTTTACCCAAAATAGTCGGATAATTGGGATTAAAAGCAGCACTTTCTACCTCACCATTTAATAATAAATCGGGTTTATTTCCATAAAAGTTATCCAAAGGGTTTTGAGCTACTGGTAAAAACATCACTAACCCTGGATTTCTCCTGCCTACCCGACCAATTCTTTGTTTCCAAGACATTAAGCTACCTGGATAACCACGCACCAAACAACAATCAAGTCCAGGTAAATCAATTCCTGCTTCTAACGCGGAAGTAGAAAGGATAATTTTTACTATCCCAACTTCTAATTTTTGGATGATATCCTGTCGCCTATCAAACGGCAAAGAACCGTAAAAAATTGCTACCTTGTCTGCCAAATAACTCTCTCCATTTTTATCAGCTATTCGCTTAATTATGCCGAGGAGTTTTTTAACGGCACTCCGAGAATTACAAAATACTATTCCACTCAAATCGTGACGTAACCAAGATAGAATTATTTGACAAGCATCGGGGTTAGCAGTTTCGCTAGGTTCCAGAAATAAAATTGTTCTACCAGCACTATCAGCACCACTTTTTGATATTAGATGAAGTCTTTCTGATTGATGGGAGCGATCGCTAAAT
The DNA here is from genome assembly GCF_983059655.1 of Okeania sp. Taxonomy (NCBI): domain Bacteria; kingdom Bacillati; phylum Cyanobacteriota; class Cyanophyceae; order Oscillatoriales; family Microcoleaceae; genus Okeania; species Okeania sp. The sequence continues at coordinate 3,061 of NZ_CEZPJD010000597.1, read as the reverse complement.
CTCATTGCCATTTCTGCGGGGTTGCCAATAGTAGCTGAACTAAAGATAAATTGTAATTTTTCTGAACTTCCTCCTACTCGATCTACTACTATTTTTAATCTGCGCATTAGGTTAGCAAAATGAGCGCCAAAAGCTCCTCTATAAGTATGAGATTCATCAATAACTACATAGCGGAGTTGTTGAAAAAATTTGCGCCATCCTTCTCCATCTTTGTTTCTAATTTTATATAGTTGATAGTGTAATAAATCTGGGCTTACTCCTAATATATTGGGTGGGTTAGGAATAAATAATTCTTTCCTTTGTTTTGAGGATGTATCACCTGTAATTAATCCGATTTTTACAGGATTTTTAGGGAAATATGAGACTATTTTTTCCAGTTTTTGCATCTGGTCTAATGCTAATGCTTTGAGAGGAAAAATATATAATGCTGTGGTCTGAGGTTGTTGCAAACATGATTCTAAAATGGCAAGGTTATAACAAAGAGTTTTGCCCGAAGCTGTGGGGGTAAAAATACAAATATCTAATCCTTTCCGTAGAGCAGTTAATGATTCAATTTGATGTTCATAGAGTTCTGTAATATTTTGTAGAGTGAGAGAATTTTGTAGAGTAATTGGTAAATCTTCTGGCAAAGGATAAAGTTTTCCTGGAGTTGGTGGAGTATTGTCTATCCGTACTAATTTATCTTTAAATTCTTGGGCTATTGTTTGAAAAACTGGTCGAGGAATAGCTACTATTTCTGCTGAAGTAATTTTGGATTTTTCTGGCTGTTTTAAATTTTGATTATCAGAATTGATATTATCTCTAGGATTAATTTTTTTCTGATGAATTGCTATTTGCCAATCAGGAAAATGTACTGGGGTGGGATTTTCTATAAAATCTACGATTAAACGTTTACCTAATACTGATGTAATTTGACCTATTCCATATTCGGGAGAATATATTTTCGCACCAATTTTTAACCATTCTGGAGGTAATGGTAATTGATTTTCTGCGGCTCGAAGAATAGCAGCATAGTCTGTCGGTTTATCTGTCATACTAAATCTGTTTTAAAAGAGAGATTTATTGTGAAGGTAAGGCAGAAGGGTTAGAAGGATTCGGATAAATTAGCTTTTCATAAGCAGATTTGGTATCATATTAGCTAGAATTACGTTCATCAAATGTAACCCACTATCTATCAAAGATGCAGTGGGTGAATGCGATCGCTATTATCAGGAAAGGCAGAAGGGATGAGGCATTTATACTTTCTTCAATAATAATTTTTAATTCTGTTAGTTTTCTGACTCTCATCTACAAATATTTATGTATATATTCATGGTAAAATCATTTTGTGCCAGACCTCCTAAAAATCATCATCTAAAGTTTCAATTAATAAACTCATTTTTTCTTGACCTTGAGTGAGAAAATCTTCACATTTTTGTAAATCTGCCACAGCAAGAGAAAATTTTTCAAATACTTCCTCTAATTTTAACTCCCCTGATTCAATTTCAGCAATAATTTCTTCAATATTAATAACAGTTTCCTCATAATCAAATTCCATTTATTCACTCCATATTCTCAGATTCAAAAATATCCATTATTTTAACTTTTACCTTACCACTATTTAGCTGAATTATCAACTCTTGGCCAGTTGTCAAATCTGCCGTTGAATTTACTAACTTACCATTATTTTGTTGCACCACTGCGTAACCTCTAGATAAAACTGCTTTGGGGTCAAGTGCTGCTAACTTTTGCCTTAACATCTGACATTTAACAGTTGCTTTGTCTAAAGTTCTGGAAGTTTTAGGAATATTTTTTAGACGATTTTTCAGAGAGTTTAAATTTGCATTTTCTTCATTAAATCTAGTCCTCAAAGCATCAATAATTCTTTCAACTCTTTGACAATGTTCTATATAAAGTTGATTTTTATCTGGCACAACTTTTTCTGCTGCTGCAGTGGGAGTATGAGCAAAATAATCTGCCACTAAATCTGCTAAAGTTTCATCTCTTTGATGACCGATACCTGTAATAATTGGAATTCCACAATCAGCAATAACTCGAACAACTCTTTCATCATTAAAACAGGATAAATCTTCTACTGCTCCACCACCTCTAGCTAAAATTATTACTTCCGCACGTCCGTCTAATTCTACTTTTTTTATGGCTTCAACTATGGCAGGAGGAGCAAATTCTCCTTGTACAAAAGTTGGCGATAATAATATTTTTACCAGAGGATAACGTTGTTTAATTGTCCGTTGAATATCCCCCCAGGCAGCAGCAGTATCTGAGGTAACTACAGCAATTATTTGAGGAAACTTAGGAAGCGATCGCTTATTTTCTAGATCGAATAAACCTTCTTTTTCCAAACGGGAACGAAGTTGTAAATAACGGAGATTTTGTATTCCTTCCCCGGCAAGAGATACAGTATTAACTATTAATTTATAATCCCCTCTAGGAGGATAAAGACTGATTCTACCTGTGACAATTATTTGTTCTCCTTTTTTAGGTTGATGATGAATATTTTTGAGAGTATTTCTCCAAATAGCACAGGGAATAGAGGCAGAATTATCTGGTTCAGAAAGTGTGAAATATAAGTTTCCTGAATTTAGCTTGGCGCTAGAGACTTCTCCGATAACTGATATTTGTTGAAGTTGGTAGTCTTCTTCTAAAATGTCTTTGATATAAAAAGTGATTCCGGCAACTGATAGAGGTGATTCTTCTATGAATTGTTCGGGAATATTTGCAGTCATTGATAATAGTTGGTTTGGGTTGGTTATTGTGGGTAAAGTTTACAATAGATGGAAGCTAAAAGTCAAAAAATTAAGTAGGGTATGTAACGGCATTCTTAGTTGTATATTTCAAAATTTAGATTTCTGTAGTCGTCACGCACCGATATATTTAAGTTCCTATAATTTTGAGTAGTTTTTGTGGTGGGATAAATAAAATTATTTTACTCAAACGTTATAGTTTTGTATGAGCGATCGCTCTGAGAATGAAATTATTATTGGTTTAGCTTTTGGAATTATAATATAGTAGTTCTTAATAATGCGAGATTTGATATGGATACTCAGGAATTTTTGGGGCT
>NZ_CEZPJD010000596.1:0-5043 GCF_983059655.1 Okeania sp. | reverse complement strand
AGGAGTTAAGAATAACTGGTGTGCCGAAAAACTGGGATGGAGTTTGGGCATTTACTCAGAAGTGAGGAGTGGGGGAGTGGGGGAGATGGGGAGATGGGGAGATGGGGAGATGGGGAGATGGGGAGTGGGGGAGTGGGGGAGATGGGGAGATTGAAGTGTGGATAGGATTATAAACATATACTGTATAACCAGTTTCAGGCATTTTTGCTACATATTCTCAAAAGTAGGGAGTAGGATGATTTTAATAGTTTTGTGGAATGGGCATCTTGCCCGTTCCCGTTCCCGTTCCTGATATTTTCACCAAGAGAAGAAAAAATTTTCCTTTGAGTCAATTCTCTTCTTTTCAAGCATAGGTAATTGTTAATTGTTGAATTCTCCCCTACTCCCTCACAATGCGAAAATGTAGTAAACATTTATCAAGCTTGGTATTAGGGCTAAAGCCCAACTACAAACAAAAACCAAGAATGTTCAATGAAATTAACTTTATTCTTCCTAAATTTATGATTTTTCGATTCCTACATTCTTCAATTGGATTTTTATTATGTTGTTTATTGATTTTTATCAGTGGTTGTCGCCCAATTTTATTAAATTCACAGATTAATAATAATTCAAAATTAGTTTTAGTTCTTCCTAGTGCGCCACCTACTTTTAACTACCCAATATCTCGTTCTCCTTATGGAATTTTTAAGTTTATTTATGAAGGATTACTATCAGAAAATGGTCTAACTGGTGAGTTACAACCAGCATTAGCAGAATCTTGGATTTTGTCTGAAGATAAAAGACGAATTATCTTTACATTACGCTCGGGATTAAAATGGTCTGATGGCGAACCTCTAACTGCTGATGATGTTGTCTTTACCTATCAAGATATTTATCTAAATAAAAAAATTCCTACTGTTTATAGAGACTTTTTAAGAATTGGTAGTAATGGTGCTTTTCCCTCTGTCAAAAAACTCGATCAACAAAGAGTTGAATTTATCTTGCCTGAACCATTTGCCCCATTTCTCAGATATGTAGAGAAATTGAAAGTTTTACCAGCTCATGTTTTGCAAGATACTGTTTTATCAAGTGATGCTGATGGTAAACCCCTATTTTTATCAACCTGGAATACAAACACAGACCCACAAAAAATTATTAGTAATAGTGCATTTAAACTTTCAGGTTACATACCTTCTCAAAGAATTATTTTACAAAAAAATACTTTTTATTGGCGTTCCGATGACATGGGTAATTCACTTCCTTATATCGATGAAATTATTATCCAAATTATTCCTTCCACCGATAATCAATTGCTCAGATTTCGTTCTGGAGAACTAGATACTCTACCAGTAAATGCCGAAGCATTTCAATTACTGAAACGAGAAGAAAAACGAGGAAAATATCAGATTTATAATGGTGGTCCTCAATTTGGCTATCAGTTTGTTGGTTTTAATCTTAATCAAGCTAAAAATTCAGAAGGCAAACCTTTTTTAAATCCTATTAAGTCTGATTGGTTTAATAATTTGGCATTTCGTCAAGCAGTTGCTTATGCTATTGACCGTGAACAGATAAATAATAATATTTATCGGGGTTTAGGAGCAATACAACATTCTGCTCTGGGGGTGCAAAGTCCTTATTATTTATCTCCAGAAGCAGGATTAAAGGTCTATAATTATAATCTTGAAAAAGCCAGAAGTTTATTGTTAGATGCTGGTTTTAAATATAATAATGCCAATGAATTATTAGACAAGGATGGTAATCGAGTAGAATTTACAATTTTAGTAAAATCTGAAGACAAACTCAGGATAGATACAGCAGTTCAAGTCAAAGAAGATTTAAGCACAATTGGGATTCAAGCTAATTTACAAGTACTCAATTTCAATACTGTTTTAGAAAAGCTATTACTTCGTAGAGATTGGGAATGTTATGTTGGAGCTTTTGGTGTTCCTGGTGCAGATTTTGAGCCAAATTTACTCTCTTTATTTTGGTTAAGTAAAGGTTCATTTCATCAATTTAATCTTGGTGCTAAACCTGGAGAAACACCACTGCAAAATTGGCAAGTTTCTAGTTGGGAACAAGAAATTGACCGTTTATTTACTGCTGGATATCAGACTATAGATGAAAATAAACGTCGAGAAATTTATGGTCAGTTTCAGCAAATTGTTGCGGAACAGTTGCCTATATTTTTTTTAGTAAATCCTCTTTCATTGCAAGCAGTTCGCGATCGCGTAGATAATTTAAAATTCTCTGCTATTGGTGGAGCTTTTTGGAATATTGATGAATTGAAAGTTGCTGAAAAATAAATCTATAGCAGGGAATAGGGAATAGGGAACAGGGAGTTTCGACTTAGTTAACAATTTGCGCAATTTAGCGATATAATACCCTCGTTCTCATACGCAAGTAGTAAGAGGGTGAAATTCGTATCTTCTGCACTAATCGCTGCTTAAGCATTTCTGGCAGTTTATCTATAACAGACATAGACCTCTCGAGAAATCCAGCTCCCTACTAGGAAGGGTGTAGTAATGGTTTGAGGACTTTTTTAGTTATGTTAATTGACAAAGACTTAAATGTAAGTATAGAGTGTAGAAATGCGGTTGGCTTGACCGTTAATGCCTGTGGATGAGTAACCGCCGACGGCCTCACAAGAAGCAGGAAGTAAACATTAATTTGTCACTTCTTGTGACGCTTTATATCAGTTTTATGAAGCAGTAGTTGGAAAAATATTTTCTAGTCTAAGATTTGTCATTAGTCTATATCCCAACCAATGCTTTCTTAGCTAGAATATTATATCTGGTTAAATACTTATAGAACCCATTTGGTATCTGTTTAACTAATGCTAGTCTTTTAAGCATTTAAATTCACCAAGTGGTTTAAGCATTACCACTTTTTAAGTATAATTATTTATCGTTTACAGCGCTTTTCGCTCTTGATGAACCACATCGTCATAACCAAAACCCTGTAGGGACGTTGCATGCAATGTCCCTACTGTGGTCTACTGAAATGAAAACCGCTGTAATTGAGATGCACCCTTTGTAACTGATATGAGCTGAACAGACATAGACCACCAAGCAATATGGGTAAACTGAGCGCATTCAAACCAGGTCAAAGTAAAGACTAAATAGGCGATCGCTACTACCAACATTTTCTGGTTTGACGATCTAACAAAGAGAAAAATATAGTATCCCCACAATGCCAGATAAGATAACATCCCCAGTATACCAACAGATAAAGTAGTATCCAGAATTAAATTATGAGCTTTATAAGTAGGCAACGGCAAAGTACGCAGTGTTCCATTTTTAGCAACTATATCGTAACTGACATTACCCAAGCGAACTACATTTGGCGTGTTTTTTTTCGATAGTATATGGGGATAAGCAATACCGAAACCATTGAAACCCCAACCAAATAAAGGGCGTTTGCTAATGCCACGAGTTGCTAGCTGCCACAGATGTATTCTGTCTGAAGTTATTTGTTTGATGAAAGATAAACCGGAAATTTGTCTGGTAGTAGAAGTGAAACCAATAACCAGTAAAAAAACTAAAACGATAGGGATTAATTGTTGGTAATATTTCCTGCCACACAAGTATAAAATTCCTACTATGACAGCAAAAAGAGCCATTCGAGTATTAGCAAACAGTAGCGCAACAGTTATCGGAATTATTATCGCCACAGTTGTCTTCAACGATACCCATCTAAGTTGTCTGCTAGCAAAAGCCATAATTCCAATTGCTGCCAACACAAATGCTGCATGACCGCGATGAGAGTAGAAACCAATAGGTTGATGATTCTGAAAAATAGTGCTAACTAGGATGTTATTTCGCAATAGTTGTCCGGTTGTTGCAGTATAGTCAATACGCCAGTCGATAAGTTGGGGAAAGATGCTGAAAGCGAGAATAATACCACCAATGAGAAAACCGTATAGTTGAGCTATCAGTAATTGTGGGTATCGTCTTAAAACAAGAGTATTGCTGAGAGTGAAAGTAGCAATGAGCAACCAGTAGAGCAAACCATCTCCCATCTGGTCTTGACCTAAGAGAGAACGGAGGGGAAACGGACTGAGAATAGTAGAAATTAATCCGATCAGCAGAAATATTTCCCAGAGGAGTTTGGCAGTAAACCAACTTTTGGGAATTTGTAGAGTTTCCCAATTTTTCCAGAGTAGGTAGAGATTAAAGATGACGATGATAGCAAGTGCAAAACATTTTGGCTGAGTCCAGATTTCTCCCCGACTGCTTCCCCAAGGATTTATGATAATGATGCTGAGGGTAAATAGTATGGTGTAGATTATTTTCGTCATGGCAATAGTAGTGGAATATGTAGGTTGGGTTCAGCGGCAGCGTAACCCAACACATTTAACCAGAGGTAATTATCAATTAATGAATCCTACTTCCGATTCCTCAAACCGATAATTTTCCACACTCCAAAAGCACACAATACTATTAAACCCCAAATCGAACTTGATTCTGGGGTTTTCTTTGGCGTTTCTTCTTCAGTTACTATAGGACGCATTTTCAAACTGCCTACATTTTTATCGAACGCTAATTGGATTGGAAAATATGTTTCTACTGTATCGCCGATGAAATAATCAATATCAGTAACTTTAAATCTGGAAACACCTGCACCCAGTAAGGATACAAAATCTACTCTATCTCCTGGACTAAACTCTCCCAAAATCATATCGTCAACTATGACCGTAAACAAATCGTCTTCACCCACAGGAAAATCTAGAATTTCCGTAAACAGAGTGTTATCGGTAGCAACAAATTCAAATCCCTTCTCTATGGGAGGGTCATACCAGCGACAACCAGGAACGTTAGAGAAGGTTTGCCAACCATCAGAGTCGATGCTACTGGGGAGTATGGGGTTTTGTTGGGTACGACCTGGTGTATCTTCTACCTCACCGCCGTCCTCGTTACCAACGATAACGCCTCCACCACCGCTACCACCAACAATGATACCTCCACCACCACTACCGCCGACTGTAACACTGCTACTGTTATTTTCTTGACTGCCAGTATTTAGTGGGAAATCTTCAGCATCATAGACATTGACATAAAGTTCGTA
>NZ_CEZPJD010000595.1:0-5051 GCF_983059655.1 Okeania sp. | reverse complement strand
TTAGTTATTTCCGCCATCCTGCACTAGTATTATGTATTCAACCGGACATGATATAATATAAAATATGCCTAATTGCTCATAGATCCAATCACGTCATAATCAGGATTTTAAGCTATTAGACATTTCCAATAATAAAAAATAAAATCAATTGTTCTACATAAATTATCAATTATTTATCCCTACTCCCTACTCCCTACTCCCTCTTTTCTGGGTCTATTGATTGTGAGGTTATTTAACCAGATTTGATATAAAATAATAAAAGCATAAAACTATTAGAGATTTACTTAATGCTAGAACACGACGTAATAATAGTAGGTGGCGGTCTGGCAGGCAGTCGCGCTGCTGTAGAAATAGCTCGCAAAAATCCTAGCTTAAATGTGGCAGTTGTTGCCAAAACTCACCCCATTCGTTCCCACTCGGTAGCAGCTCAAGGTGGAATAGCAGCTTCCCTCCAAAATGTAGATCCTGAAGATAGTTGGAAAGCTCATGCTTTTGATACCGTTAAAGGTTCCGACTATCTAGCTGACCAGGATGCAGTAGAAATTTTGGCAAAAGAAGCACCAGATGTAATTATTGACCTCGAACACTTAGGGGTATTATTTTCTCGGTTGCCAGATGGTCGCATTGCTCAACGTGCTTTCGGCGGTCACTCCCACAACCGGACTTGTTACGCTGCGGATAAAACTGGTCACGCTATTTTACATGAATTGGTAAATAACCTCCGTCGTTATGGGGTGCATATTTATCAGGAATGGTATGTAATGCGCCTGATACTCGAAGATGGTCAAGCAAAGGGCGTAGTTATGTACCATATTCTGGATGGTGAAATTGTTGTGCTGCGAGCAAAGGCAGTAATGTTTGCTACTGGTGGTTATGGTCGAGTATTTAATACCACTTCCAATGATTATGCTTCTACTGGCGACGGTTTGGCAATGGCAGCAATGATGGGCCTTCCTCTACAAGATATGGAGTTTGTACAGTTTCATCCTACAGGTTTATATCCAGCAGGAGTTTTGATTTCTGAAGCAGTGCGCGGTGAGGGTGCTTATCTGATTAATAGTGATGGCGATCGCTTTATGGCAAATTATGCTCCGAGTCGCATGGAGTTGGCTCCCCGCGATATTACTTCCCGTGCTATTACTTTGGAAATTAGTGCTGGTCGCGGAATTAATATGGATGGTAGTGCGGGAGGTCCGTTTATTTATCTCGATCTGAGTCACATGGGGCGGGAAAAAATTATGAGTCGAGTACCCTTTGCTTGGGAAGAGGCACATCGTCTTTTAGGTATTGATGCGGTGAATGAACCGATGCCAGTACGTCCCACTGCTCATTATTCTATGGGTGGCATTCCTACTAATACTGATGGTAGAGTTTTTGCAAGTGCTGATAGTTTGGTGGATGGGTTGTTTGCTGCGGGTGAGTGTGCTTGTGTGTCGGTGCATGGGGCGAATCGTTTGGGCAGTAATTCTTTGTTGGAATGTGTGGTTTATGGACGACGGACTGGGGCAGCGATCGCTGAGTTTGTGGAAGGTCGCAAATTGCCGAATATTGAGGAAGAATCTTATATTCAGGAGGCACGAGAACAGATTGAAGGGTTGTTAGAGCGTTCGGGAGAATATCGTATTGATTTTTTACGGCAGCAGTTTCAGGATACGATGACTGAGCATTGCGGTGTATTTCGTTCTCAGGGTGTGATGCAGAAAGGGTTGGAAAAGTTGAAGCAATTGCAGGAGCAATATAAGGAAGTTTATTTGGATGATAAGGGTAAGTTGTGGAATACGGAGGTTATTGAGGCATTGGAGTTGCGGAGTATTATTGTGGTGGGAGAAACAATTTTAAGTTCGGCGCTGAGTCGTCAGGAAAGTCGTGGTGCTCACAGTCGGGAAGATTTTCCGCAACGAAATGATGAGCAGTTTTTACGGCATACTTTGGCGTATTATTCCTTAGCAGGAATTGATATTAATTATCGACCTGTGGCAGTTACCATGTTTGAACCACAGGAACGGAAGTATTAACTAGCTTTCAGCTTTTAGCCATCAGCTTTCAGCTTTTTTTTCCTCTACTCTGTAGGAACGTTGCATGCAATGTCCCTACTCCCTCTTTTCTAGAGATGTCTAATAATCAAGGGGATATTAACGAAGTCAGAAGTCAGAAGCGGTGCGACCCCGCGACGACACCAGTCGCAAGCGGTCAGACCCCGCGTCGGCGTCAGACGCAAGGGAATGCTGACCAAGAGAGGGAACGCGCACCAAGAGAGTCAGAAGTTAACCCACCCCTAACCCCTCCCTGGAGGGGAAGTAGGGGATTTGAGCAACTCTCCAAAAATATTGCGCCTTAAAAGGCGGGGTTTTAGACCCATGTTATTTTGATAATAATGAGTGATAAAACTTTAATAACTGCAAGGTAAGCAATCAGCAATCAGCTATTTAGATAAAAGCTTTACTCATTGAGGCAAAATTTATACTTAACTATAAAATCTGGCACTCAATAGTCTATATTCATTAAAACTCCATTATGATAGCTAATAACTCATAGCTAATAGCTGTTTGCGCAGCATTCCGCAGGAAATGCTTACACTGCAAGTAGTGGCAATGTGTTTGCTGATTTAGGTATTAATAATGCTGAAAAAACTCTATCTAAGGCAAAAATTGCTAACCGTATATGTGAATTAATTAATGAACGTCAATTAACTCTTTCTACAGCATCAGAATTATTAGGTATTAGTGAGGAAAAAAATTCGAGACTTATCAGTGGTCTGTTTCAAGAATTTGATTCTGACCAATTATTTCAGTTTCTTAATTATCTAGATCAAGATATTGAAATAGTGATTAAACCTAAATCACCAAAAAGTAAGTATGGAGAGATAAAAGTTGTATATTAAATTATGTCGAAAGCAGTAAAAAATTTTATTAGTAACACTTACAACTTTTTCAAATTCAAAAATTTTTACTATACTGACTTGTATGTATAATTAAAATTGTTTCAATGTATTTTTCGATATCTCGCCAATATTATCTAAAATGATACATTGTTAGGTTTTTATTCTTTTAGTTTAGACCTCATAAAGTAAACACTATCTATATAAATTAAGATGCTCAAAGCAATTTTGTTTGACCTCGATGGCACCCTAGCAAATACAGATCCTTTGCATTACGAAACCTGGAAAGAAATTTTAAATAATCACGGAGTAATAATTGACCATAACTCTTATAAACAATATATTAGTGGCAGAACTAATCCAGCAATTATTCAAGATTTACTACCACAACTATCAACCACAGAAGCAGAAGAACTAGCAAATTATAAGGAAGTAAAATTTAGAGAAATTGCCTTAAACTTAAAGCCATTAACAGGATTATTAGAATTTATTGAATGGCTGGAAAACCAAAAACTTCAGAAAGCAGTTGTGACAAATGCACCTCCAGAAAATGCTGAATTTATGTTAGATATTTTGCAGCTAACAGATACTTTTCCATTAGTAATATTAGGTGGAGTAATGACTGTGGGAAAACCCGATCCTGCACCTTATAAATTATGTTTAGAAAAATTGGAAATTTCCCCGGAAGAGGCAATTGTTTTTGAAGATTCTCGTTCAGGAATTAAGTCAGCAGTCGGAGCAGGAATTTATACAGTAGGAGTTGCTTCTACCCATGAACCTGAATCTTTATTAGAGGTAGGAGCGAGTATTGTTATTAATGATTTTAGTGATGAAAAATTACAGCAACTTTTAGATAGTTGGAATATTTCTGGTATGTAGAAATAAGTATTTAACCTTGTAAATTGGTTTTAGCTTAATAGGGTTTCATATCAAATCCGGTAGCATTGGTATAATTCAGAATTAGGGAAAAATAGTCAATATTGTAGGAGGCAAACGGCCGTTTGATCCTACTGACGATAGAATTATATTACTCCAAAGCCAGCGGATTTGATATCACATAAATCAAAAGGAAATTTAAAGAAAATAAGGTTATGATGGCAAAGATAAATTCTTAGTTACATAAAAGCTAAAAATGTTTATTTTCAAAAGGTATTAGTTTATGAAAAGGAGATAAAACAATGACTGGCGAACGTAATATAAAAATTGGAAAAAGAGTATTATTTTTGCTGATTATTATATCGCCATGCCAAACGTTGTTGAAGTAATCTATGAATAAATCGATAACCACCTCCAACACGCTGAAGTAACATTTTTTCCGTGGCATAGTTGAGGAAGCGGGCGTAATTCCAGGGGGCTTTTTTTGTGATAAAAAGAATGAGACGGATAGCTAGGTGTGTGGCTAAAACTGTTAAAAATGGGAGATATTTTAAAGTTGGCATAATAGCTAATGTTCTCAACATAATGTAACGATTAGGTTCAAGGTTGATTATTTGTAGAAGAAGCAATAAAGTTGTTGAAATAGTTACAGTAATAATTACTAATATACCTGCGTTAATAGCTGTTTTCCACATTCCTTCATTGGGAAATTTTCTATTTTTAAGTTCTCCAGATTTTAAGGCATCCACACATAATGTACAAAGAGTTAATAGCAAAATACAACTCATGGATAGAAGATAAGATAGATATTTATAATAGCCTATTATAATCATTAAAGCTGATGAAATAGATACAAATATACAAATATAAAACATAAATTTTGTTATTGGAAGATCAGATATATCTGATAACGATTTTTTAAGTTCCGCCCAAGAAAAACTTAAAGTTTCCACTTCAAAATCAGATTTTTTATCTATGCCTTTATAAAGTGTCATCTTATCTATGCCTATGAACGACTCAAAAGACTTCAAATGTTTGCTAGTTACACCTATAGAAGATAAAAATTTCCGGCCTCTTGATGAGTTAGGTAAAAGTGCAATAAGACAACCAATACAAATACTACTAAAACCACCAACAACACCAAGAGGAGCAATATATAGATATGATGATACACAGAAGTAATAGATTTGTAGAGGAAATGAAACAACTATCAAGAGGAACACGAATATCCCAATAATTCTTCGCTCTCGTTTTTTCTCAACCCAAGAATACCGCAACCGCTCAATCAAAAACTCAG
>NZ_CEZPJD010000594.1:0-5055 GCF_983059655.1 Okeania sp. | reverse complement strand
GAAGTTATCAAGGGTCGCTGTTATCGGCGATCGACAAAACTAGCACTGCAATGGGTGGCCGTGCTTTACGACGATGGTTGCAGCAACCACTTCTGAGTTTGAAGGGTATTCGTGCTAGACATGACACTATTGACGAATTGATAACTAATAGCGGTTTACGTCAAGATATCCAAGGAGTATTACGTCAAATTTACGATTTAGATCGTCTAACTGGGCGTACTGGTGCTGGTACTGCAAATGCTAGAGATTTAGTTTTTTTAGCTGATTCTTTAACTAAACTTCCCGAACTTTCGACCTTAGTATTGGCAGGTAATTCTCCCTATTTAAAAGTTTTGCAAAAAATTCCGCCAATATTACAAGAATTGGGAGAAAAAATTCATTCTCATTTAGTAGAATCTCCTCCTCAAAAGTTAAAAGAAGGAGGGTTAATTCAGTCTGGGATCAATGAACAATTAGATCAGATGCGGAGGTTAGCTGAAGAAGACCAAAAATGGATTGCTAATTTGGAAGTTACGGAGAGAGAAAGGACGGGAATTACTAATTTAAAGGTTGGTTATAATAAGGCTTTTGGTTATTATATTAGTATTTCAAAATCAAAGGCAGATTTGGCTCCGGATGATTATACTCGGAAGCAGACTTTGACTAATGAGGAGCGTTATATTACTGAGGAATTAAAGGAAAGAGAAGTGAGGATTTTGACGGCACAAGATGATTTGAATGAGTTGGAATATGATATTTTTGTTGGTCTGAGAACTGAAGTAGGGGAATATGCAGAAGAAATTAGAAATGTTTCTCGGGCAGTGGCAGCTCTTGATGTTTTGTGTGGTTTAGCGGAAGTAGCAGTTTATCAAAATTATGTTCGTCCCACTATGACTGATAGTCGGGAATTGAAAATTATTGAGGGTCGGCATCCGGTGGTGGAAAAGTATTTGCCTGCTGGTTTTTTTGTGCCGAATACTGCCATATTAGGAAGTAAAAATATAGAGGAAAATAATTCGGGAATTACTCCTTATCCAGCTCCAGATTTAATTATTTTAACTGGTCCGAATGCTAGTGGTAAAAGTTGTTATTTACGGCAGGTAGGGTTGATTCAATTAATGGCACAAACTGGTAGTTTTATTCCGGCAACTTCTGCTGTTTTGGGGGTTAGCGATCGGATATTTACTCGTGTTGGAGCTGTGGATGATTTAGCAACAGGTCAATCAACTTTTATGGTGGAGATGAATGAGACGGCAAATATTTTGAATCATGCTACGGAAAAGTCTTTAGTTTTGCTGGATGAAATTGGTAGGGGAACGGCAACTTTTGACGGAATTTCGATTGCTTGGTCTGTAGCAGAATATTTGGCAACGGAAATTTTGTCTCGGACAATTTTTGCTACTCACTATCACGAATTAAATGAACTTTCTTCTATTTTGGATAATGTGGCAAATTATCAGGTAACGGTGAAGGAGTTGCCGGATAAAATTGTATTTTTGCATCAAGTACAACCTGGTGGAGCGGATAAGTCTTATGGTATTGAAGCGGGAAGGTTAGCAGGTTTACCAGATTCGGTAATTCAACGTGCTAGACAGGTAATGCAGCAAATTGAAAAGCACAGTAAGATAGCTATTGGTTTGCGGAAAGGTATTAAGAAAAAAGAGGAGGAAGAGGTGATAACTGTGGAGCAGTTAGATATTTTTAGTGAAGAATTTGGAGATAGTCTGTTGTGACAGTTATCAGTTAACAGTTATCAGTTATCAGCGTAATGCAGCAGTTTTCATTCTCCCGTAAGGACGTTCTATGGAACGCCCCTACCTACTCCCCGACTCCATTAATACGAGAGGTGAATTTTATGGTAGTTTCATCAGCTTCTCTGTTGGAAATACTCTCTAATTGCTCCTATCCCTTTTTTAGCAATTTCTATTGGTGGAGTTTCTAGGGGATTACCATTTAAATTAAGCCCAATTAAATTGGTAAGCTGAGGCAGAGATTCCGGGATACTTGTTAATTTATTACCACTTAAATCAAGCAGATTTAGATTTGTGAGTTGAGTCAGAGATTCCGGGATACTTGTTAATTTATTATTACTTAAATTAAGGCTAATTAAATTGGTAAGTTGAGTCATAAATCCTGGGATACTTGTTAGCTGATTATTATCTAAATTAAGCCAAGTTAACTTTCTTAGTTGAGTAATTGATTTCGGGATACTTGTTAATTGATTATCACTTAAATGAAGGTGATTTAATTTTTTTAGTTGAGTAATTGATTCTGGAATACTTGTTAATTGATTACCATTTAAACCAAGTCGCGTTAAATTTGTGAGTTGAGTAATTGATTCTGGAATACTTGTTAATTGATTATCACTCAAGTAAAGGTGATTTAACTTTGTGAGTTGAGTAATTGATTCTGAAATACTTGTTAATTGATTACCACCCAAATAAAGCCAAGTTAACTTGTTGAGTTGAGTTAGAGATTTCGGAATAGTTGTTAATTTATTATTGGCTAAATTAAGCAGAACTAAATTAGTGAGTTTGGTAATTTGTTTCGGGATAGTTGTTAATTGAATACCATTTAAATCAAGCAGAGCTAAATTAGTGAGTTTGGTAATTGATTCCGGAATAGTTCTTAATTGATTACCACCTAAAGAAAGCCGAGTTAAATTAGTAAGTTTAGCTATTGCTTCCGGGATAGTTATTAATTTATTACCACTTAAATGAAGCTGATTTAAATTGGTTAGTTTAGCGATTGATTCTGGAATAGTTGTTAGTTTATTATGACTTAAATTTAATACTTCTAGCTGCTCTAATTCCCAAACTTCAGTAGGAATTTCAGTTAACTTTTCATCATCTCTGTTCAAAGAAGTTGTACTCAAGTATAACTTATTAAGTTTTTTGTCTTTAGCGACTTGTATTCTTTCTCTAAAATATTCTGATATATAATTATACTTATTTGTTTCAGGAGAAGTCATTTCAGTTATCAGTTTATATTGTGTGTTATACGGCTAAAATTTAGACTGTGAAAAGTATATAGTATACATACTATTATAGTAATATATCAATCTGTGCTTATATTGTGACAATACAAAAACTAGAAATAAACTCCAAAACCCTTACTCATTGCCCACTGCCTAGTCCCTATTCCCAAAAAGTAGCAAGATTTTGAACAGGAATAAAATAGAATTGCTGTATGTAACGATAAAATATTATCAGTAAGAAAAAAAGAGGTATCAAATGAGAATTATACAAACAACAGGAACAGTGAAAAATGGAGAAGTAAAAATTACTGTTCCTCCAGAGTTTAGTAATGGCGAAATAGATATTATTCTTGTTGCCAAAAATGAGCCAGATGAATTTGAAATTATGCGGGAAATAGCAAAAGCCAAAGGATATGATTCTCAGGAAAAGATACTCGACCTAATCAAGAAAGTTAAATTAGAAATGCTTCAGGAAAAAGATAGAATAAAATAATGTCTAAAATCAAACGTTTATGTCTTGATACAAATGTTTATATAATCGGCGTTCAAGAAGTTAATTCAGATGAGGGTAAAATTCTTGAATCTATAGGTTACTATGGTAAACAATATACTCAAATTGAAGCTGAAATTATTTTATCTCCTGAGTTAATTGACCAAATCCGGCGAGTAGGTAAATATGTATGGAATAAAGACAAAGCTGGTTTAGTTCTTAGTCTTATTTGGTCAAATCTAAACATCTTTTATGTAACTCCTGATGCAGAGTGGCGGAATCTCTTAAAAGAAATTAATTTAACAGGGAATATCCCCACAGAAGATATAGAAATTTTTCTTACAGCTAAGTTGGGCTTAACAGATTGTTTTGTCTCTTCTAATAGAGAACTAATTAAAGCGATCGCTGATTTTGAGTGTTTAACTCCAGATGCTTTTATCAACAAATATCTCAAATAAATATCTGTAAATACCAAAATACTAAATTTTATCAGTAAAATGAAGTTATGAGAGGTTAATTTTATGGTGGTTTCATCAGCTAATAGCCAATCTTTTGTGAAACTTATCGAATACTTAAATTGTGATGCTCTTGATAGCGATGTAGCTACCGCTAGGCTCCGCCAACGCTTATTAATTTCTACTAACATAAACTGGAATATTTATAAAAATCTATTAAATTATCTGGGAAATTCACCTTATTTCAAGGTTATTTATAATCAAGGAACTTTACAAATTATTTCTCCTAGCAGTCGCCATGAAATTTACAAGAAAATGTTGGGGATGTTGGTAGAAAATTATTGTTTAGAAACAGGGATTCGTTTTTATCCCTTGGGTTCTACAACTTTGAAATCTCAAGATATATTAAAAGGAATTGAGCCAGAGCAATGTTATTGCATTGGTAGCAAAAAAAATATTCCCGACCTAGCAATTGAGGTTGTTATTGCTAGCAAAGGAATTCAAGTTTTAGAAATTTATCAAGGTTTAGGTGTTTCTGAAGTTTGGTTTTGGCAAAATGGAGAATTACAGGTTTTTTGTCTAGAAAATTGTGAGTATTTGCAGAAAAATAATAGTCAGTTATTACCAAATCTCGATCTAGATTTATTAGTTAGTTATTTAGATTGGGATGATTCTTTTGATGCTATTTGGGATTTTAAAGCAAGAATTAAAGGGCCATGAATCACAATATTAGGATAAGGCAATCTAAACTTGAATCTTAGGCTCGTAGTTGGGCTTGAACAATAATAGATAAGTATTTCAGAATAACTGTTCGATTGCTGCTTTTAGTTGTTGGCTCTCTGTTGCATTCAAAATATTTTAATTATAGCGCTGTGCGCAGGCAACAGGCAACAGGCAACAGGCAACAGGCAACAGGGGGAATAAATTGCCGATAACATAAGACTTTTAGCTATTTGGCCCCTCCTGCAATTTGTAAATATACCAGCGCTCACTGCTATACCTTAATTAGCTATAATAAAAACGTTTTCCTCTCAAGTGGGAAAATATTTTTTAAAACGGCCTTTGCTCCCTACTGACTACTCCCTACTCCCTAAATTTTTTAGAAATCAAAGGTGAGCTAAGGGCAAAAGTAACCTACTTTCAATTAAACCACT
>NZ_CEZPJD010000593.1:0-5070 GCF_983059655.1 Okeania sp. | reverse complement strand
ATTGTCTAAGCCCAAGTCCATTACTAAAACCTTGTCAGATTTTACCGGGGGTTTGAGATGATTGACCATCCGAGTTATCTAGTCCATCAGAAGTGGATGAGTCGAGTATTAAAATTGGCCAAAATTGCTGGTAATGAGGGAGAAGTACCAGTTGCAGCTATAATAGTTGACTCAGATGGCAAGTTGATTGCAGAAGCTCAAAACCGACGGCAGCGAGATTTTGACCCTACTGCTCATGCAGAAATATTGGCTTTGCGACAGGCAGGACAAGTTTTGCGAAATTGGCACTTAAATCAATGCACTCTCTACGTTAATCTAGAACCTTGCCCGATGTGTACGGGGGCAATATTGCAGGCAAGAATAGGTTTATTGGTTTATGGAGCAGACGATCCGAAAACTGGCACAATACGAACTGTTGCTAATTTTCCAGATAGTATTTTTTCTAATCATCGTCTGGCTGTTTTAGGAGGAATAATGGAATCTGTTTGTCGTCAAGAATTACAGTCTTGGTTTGCTCGCCTTCGGTAAATAATACCAATTTGATAAATATTGGCTACATTTTCGCATTGCGGGGGAGCAGGGGAGTAGGGGAGTGTGGGAGTAGTAAAAATAAGAATAATTAACAATAACTAGCTAATAATTATCAAAAAATTTATTTAATCTATGTTAATTACTTAATAATTGTACTTCAATTATTAAATAATAATGCTTCAGTGCTTTTTGTAACTATTCTCGGTATCAAGCCAAGATATCTTATGTATTTTAACCCTACTCCTTACTCTCAAGGATATGTAGCAATACTTTTGAAATTTGGTATGACTAACTTTGAAAGTAATGCTAAATCCTGCTGGTAAAACCAATTTTCAATCTTGACTAAATCTTTTTTATTAAGCAGTTACGCTATAAAAATAAAAGGTTTATGAAAACCGTATTGAGTATAAAACAGACACATAAAAATCAAAAAGATTATAACTGAGGTGTTAATTTATATAATAGTTGACAGTAGAATAAGTGTCATTTAAGAATGCCACTAGAGGAGAAATAAAATTTAGCTTAGAGTAAAGAAATCAAGTTAGATGATTGAGCTAAAAAGATATGATAAATCTTGACTTTATTCAAGCTTTTTTAAGGAAAGTACATTCTTCAGTAAATTCCAAACCTTCCAGCATTTCTCCTTGGTTAGCATCTTTGTCTTATTTTTTAGGTCATCACATAGTAATGCCATTTTATTTTTGTAAAGTAAATATTATTGGAAAAGAAAATATTCCTAAAGATGGACCTGTGATTTTAGCTCCCACTCATCGTTCCCGTTGGGATGGGTTAATCATACCTTATGCTACAGGTAGATTAGTGACTGGTCGAGACCTAAGATTTATGGTTAGTATGGATGAAATGAAAGGTTTACAAGGATGGTTGATTAGACATTTGGGCGGGTTTCCTCTTAATCCAAAAAATCCGGCAGTTTCTTGTTTTCGCCATGGAGTAGAATTAATGTTAAAGAGGGAAATGTTAGTGATATTTCCTGAAGGTAAAATTTTCCGCGATCGCCAAGTTCATTCTCTCAAAACAGGATTAGCTAGAATAGGATTACAAGCTGAGTCTTATCAACAAAATCTTGATGTTAAAATAGTACCTATATCTTTGAATTACAATCCCGTTATTCCATGTCGTGGTTGTAATGTTATGGTTCGTATTGGTGTTCCTTTATCTGTAAAAGATTATATTTATGGCTCAGGGAAAAAGCAGGCACAAAACTTAACTATGGATTTAGAAGCAGCACTTAAAAATATAGATGGGCATTCAGCAATTAATAATTAATAATTACCTCTTCTGAAAATGGATAGAATTGAGGAACAAGATTTTTTTGATTTATTTCTTCTTTAAATCACAGGCTATAAACTTCGATAATTTGATAAATAAGATAAGAAATAGGAAGGAATAATAAATATAATTTTTCTCGTCAATTAGAGTGAATAATTAACTTTTATTGTGAGTCTAAAGTTTTTTAATTTTATGACAAAATCAAATATTTTTGGGTAGAAAATATGTAAAATAGTATTGCTTATTTATAGTGATTTTGAACGATTCTCGATTATCCTCAATTTTTAGCACACTTGAAGACTCTAAAAAGTATTATATTATAGAAATCAGGAATGATTTATGACAAATGTATTTTGCATTTTCTGATAACTCAAGGAATTTTTTAATTTAGTCTCTCACATATACAGCAGTTTTGGAGTTGATGAGGTACAAAATTTTAGGACTTTAGGGAGGAGGGAGTAGGGAAAAAAGATTAGCCTTAAAACCGTACCTCACTCTCTTAAAAAGTGCTGTAATTTACGAGAAAGGGAACAATATACTACCACTGTTTTTGTCCTCAAGCAAAATAATTACAATAGACCACCATAACAATGCACTACCACCAAATGTAACTACGTTTAAAGAACTACCAAAAATTGACACTCCTATCTTTTTTGCCTTTTCTGTATTTCTGCACAAATTATAGAAGTTTGCATGGATAGTTAGGAAGAGTTTAATATCTATGGCTATTTATTATTCCCAAAAATTTTAAATTTTGTACTTTATTTAGTCGAAAACTGCTGTAAATTTAAGACTGCTATATGAGGATATTTTGTATATGAAGCCAGTACTAAAAAATTTTATTCCTAACTTTCAATCTAGCCAAATTGTTTGCTTGGAGTATGAAAATACTTGTTTATATGCAGAGGTAATTCAAGTATTAGAAACACGCAAAATGTGTTGGGTTCGTCCTTTGTTATTGAAATTATCTACTTCAGAAGTTAGGAGTGATAATCATCAAAATAATTTAGAAAAATCAAATTTATGGGATTTGCGAGAAGGTGCTGATTTGGTTTGGCCGATATGTTTATTCAGGGAAGCTATTGATACAGAGTTTATGCCACTTTTGACTGAATTAGAATTGCTAGACAGTCAAGAGAAAAATCTGCAAATTTCACATCAAAAGTTACAACATTTCGTGAGGAAAGTTTGGCAGGCTTATCCTGATGTTTTTCCCTTGATGCAAGATTAATATTTGGGATATTTGAGAAGTGATAAATCTAACAATTAATCGATGTTATTTTTCTTGGCTTTTCTATTTAGCTACTAATCCTGATTGAAAGCTTCAATAATTAGGACTTGCTGATTAACTCTCAAAGCATTGACGGATAAAGACAAGTATCTTTGTTAGGTGGAAAAAAGTGTTAGTTTTTCGGTATAAAAGCTCATACATTTTAGTATTTTGGGCAGACAAGGGCAGAAAAATAGTAAGCATTCCGCAGGAAATGCTTACGAAAAATAAAAGGACAATTCTTTCTACTACCGCCTAATTAATTCCCATTTCTCCTGAGTTCTGATATCTAACCTTACCAAAAGATTTATTCAATCTAATGATTTGCATATTTCTGTTTTTTAAAGTAGGAATAATCTCGACTCTCAAATATTACATTTTGCGATTTTTTCTGCTAGATAAGGAGCGCCAAAATTCCTAACATGAGAAGTAGTTTGAAAAGGAAGATGTTCGTAAGGAGCTGAAATTTGATATGTAATATTTTTATATCTTTTATGCTTCTCGCCCCATCCTACTTGCTTGATAAAAATGTCAGCGAGCGCCACATTATAAATTCCTGCTTTACCTCCTACTTCGCTCCAAATTTGTTTTTGAATGCTAAATCCAAATTTACCATCACTATATTTAATCCACAATTGATTAATTTTATCTAGGTCTTTGCAGGGGATATTTTTTATATCTTCTAGATTAAACCAGTCTTCTTTTTTTCGGTCTACAAGTGAAAGTATAATTCTGAGTGTTTCTTGGTCTGCTTCTTGAAATTTATCGGATGATAATAGGTTTTCTAAAGTTGTGTAATCTACTTTTTTTTCTATATAGTTAATAGTTGTTTCGGAAATATCTGGAATATTAGTTTCGGGTAAAGGTTGGGGTTCTTTTTGAGGTTGTGTAGTGGGATGAGGTGTTTGTTGTGAAATAGGAATAGGTTGAAGGGGTAAAGGGCGAGAAATTTTAGGAAATTTAAGATTGGGAGAATAGATATAAGTTACAACAATAAATATGAGTATACCTGTTCCAATTGGTAATATATTTGCTTGTCCTTGATAAATAGTTTTGACAGAATTGTGATAAAGAGGTTTGATACCTGGAATATTTAAGGTAGCCATTTGAGACATAATTGTTCGAGAAACCTGAGACATTTGAGACATCATACTCGGAGGTTTGACTTGAAGTAATGTCAACCATTCGTTTACAGTCTGAGGGCGGTCTTCTGGTTGAATTTCCATTCCTTTAATAATGGCATTATTCAGGCGATCGCTAATTTTTGTATTGATTTTTTTTGGTTCTTCTAATAAGTCTTGTTTACCTAATTTTTTTATCAGTTTGAAAATCAATTTTAAAGCGAAACGGACTTGTTTTGGTAATAGAGTTTTCTGTATTGCTAATTGATGATGATATCTATCTCTAGAGTCAGGTAATTTATAGTTAGTGAGAAGTACATAAAGTGTGGCTGCTAAGGCATAAATATCTGTATATTCTCCTGGTTTATGTTTGCGAAGATATTGTTCTATAGGTGCATAACCATCTGTACAAAATTCGGTGAGGCTGTTGATTTGATTGGGAATAAAGTCACGGGCAATACCAAAATCAATTAAAACTACTTCTTGTGTATTTTTGCGCAATATAATATTTTCTGGTTTGATATCCCGATGGAGGATATTTTTACTGTGAATGGCTGTCAGTGCATTAGAAATTTGTCGAATGTAGTTGAGAGCTTTTTGTTCGGGTAATATTCCTTGTTTATTGATAACATCAGCTAAGTTATCTCCCTCTATAAATTCCATGACAATACAATAGAGATGTTCTTCTTGAAAGGAATGATAAAATTTGACGATATTCTCATGGTGGAATTTTTTTAATTGTTCGGCTTCGTCTCGAAATCGCTTCTGAAATTTACCAAAATTAGTTAGTTTTTGTACTTGATGATTTAAGGTTTTAATAACTACTTTTGTGCCGATATTCTGATTATCCCATGCTAA
>NZ_CEZPJD010000592.1:0-5072 GCF_983059655.1 Okeania sp. | reverse complement strand
ACTTTTCAGGGGTTGCGAGAATTTAACCAACTCTCCAAATCTTCTAGACTGTTGAAATCTAACAAATCTTCCCCTAAACTTTCCAAATCTTCAACAGGTAAATCTTCAATTTGATTATTTATTGAAGTGGGAATATCTTTAAATCTTTTTTTCAGTAAACGCATAACAAAAGCGATCGCTTCAGATAGACGTCCTCTTACTTCTCCTGTAGCTTTTCCTTTAGCTTCTGCATCAGCTATTCGTCCTTTTTCATCCTGCAATGCTATGGCCCGACGTTCAACCATTTCTAACTCTTCTGGTCTCATGTTAATTTTATTAGCAATGTTTAAAGCTTGTTCAATTTCTGCAACTACTCCCAAATTCTCTGGAATATAATCTAAGCGAGCAGCTTCTTTAAGAAAGAAAATCCACTTCTCTGTCAAAGTTTCTAACTTGGCCAAAGTTTTTTTAAACTTCGGTAACTCCACAAATATTAGCCGCAATTCTACATCGGGATATTTCCAGTTTTTATCTTCATGTTTAAACACAAAAGAATTAATTACATCTACTACTTTTTTGTCTTTAAAGAAAATAAAATCTGTAATTGTTACCGCTATTGCCGGACGTAGTAAAAGATAATCATCTCCTGTTTTTAACTGGTTGCCATAACCTTTAATTAAGTTGTACATGACTCGCTTACTAAAACCAGTCATCGATGCTACTTGCATTTCAATAACTACAACCGAACCATCACATAAAACAGCTTTTATATCTAAATAGGTATCTTTTAAACTGATTACTTGACCCTGATTAAAGGGGTTAATAATCCTTAAAGACTCAATTGTTTTTTCTCCATTATAAATTATGGCATTTAGGAAACTGATTAAAATTTCTGTGCTTTCCTCGGAACCAAATATTTTTTTAAAAGCATAATCAACTTTGGGACTAACAAAATCCATAGTTATTTTTCCCTTAAGAACATTTGAATTATTAAAAATATTATAGCAATTTCCAAAAAGCGTGAGGTACAAAATTCCTTGTCATATTTGACAATAATAATAGTTTATGAGACACAATAATTATTATAAAATCAACAACTAAAAGTATCTATGAAACGAGAAATTATAGTTCATATTACCCCAGACAGACAGTTAAAAATTCCGACGGAAATTCAAAGCCAACTTACTCCAGGCGATCGCTATAAAATTACAATGACAGAAGATAGCTTAGTTTTTTAGAAGATTAAAAAGAGTTTTGACTGGAATGAATGGGAACGACGAATTGAAGCAGCTAACCCCCTTCCTAACCAATTAACAACAGAAGAAATTTGCGAAATTGTGCGGGAAGTACGTTATCAAAACAGTTTAAAAAATGACTAAAAATTGTGAAATTGGAGTTGGCACTTCGTAACAGTTTATCTAGCATTAGCATTAGACCAATTTAATTTATGCTAAAGTAGTTAAAGTTCAAATCACTATGTCATAAAAGATAAAATAATGAAATCTTTTCTCAAAAATACTGTTTCCCAAATTATCCAAAATGATATTGTTTGGAGAATACTTTATAATACTGTAGTTAGGGCTTCGGAATTTATTAAGTCTGAAAGGATTATTTTACAAGAACCAAACTTTAAACAGGTTGTTAATCATAAAGATGAAGTTTTATCAATATCTCCTGATTTAATCGTTAAAAACGGTCCTTTTAAAGGGATGAAATATCCCGATCAGAAATCAGTTGGTAGTGCTTTAATCCCTAAAATTGTAGGTTCATATGAATCAGAACTTCATCAAATTATAGGCAAAATATGTAACACGGATTATAGTGAAATAGTTGATATAGGATGTGCAGAAGGATATTATGCAGTTGGTTTAGCAATGCGAATACCTACTGCTAGAGTCTTTGCGTATGATATAAAGGATAAAGCAATAGATTTATGTAGACAAATGGCTCAAATTAACAATGTAGCTGATAGAGTAACTACTGGATCTTTCTGTGATATAAATACCCTTAAAAGTATTCCATTTACAAAAAAAGCTCTGATTATTAGTGATTGTGAGGGCTATGAAAAACAACTATTTACACAACAAGATGTTTCCTTCTTTGTGAACTGTGATTTATTAATTGAAATACATGATTTTATTGATCCTAGTATTTCCTCTACATTGCGAAAATGCTTTTCTGATACTCATTCGATCACTGTTATTGAAAGTATAAGCCATGTTATCAAGGCAAATTGTTCTTACTGTTATGAGGAATTACAAGATTACAGATTACTCGATCGCAGACGACTATTATCAGAAGGGCGTCCAACAATTATGAAATGGTTTTATCTCAAACCAATTCTGTAACTTTTTCATCAAAAACTAATAAATTTACAAGATTTTGTTTGAATAAAATCTTACCGATAAATTGTGGCTATGCGCCTCTCCTTTTAAAGGTATAAAAAAAAGATAATTCTGTATTTCAAGCCTCCTTAATTACAGAGGTACTTAACGAAGTCAAAAGTCAGAAGTCAGAAGTCAGAAGTTATTTTTTTAACGGGGATTTAATCCAAAAATATTGCGCCTTTTAAGGCGGGGTTTTAGACCCATATTATTTTGATAACTGATAACTTATAACTGAAATGACTAGCTAATAGCTGATAGCTGACCGCTGAATGCTTAGATCAATAAATTAAATCCAGGTAAGACATCTTCTCCAGATAAAGATATAGGTAAAATTAATATTTCCACAGGTTTTTGAGGACGATAAATTTCTACATTTTTATCTTGAGGATTAATTAACCATCCTAATCTCAAACCACAATCTAAATATTCTTTCATTTTTTCTTGTAGAGGTTTTAATCTATCGCTAGGAGAGCGTAATTCAATCGCAAAATCAGGACAAATAGGTGGAAACTTTTTCCTTTCATTAGGAGTTAAAGCTTCCCATTTTTCTCGTCTTACCCATGAGACATCAGGAGAGCGACTACCACCATTAGGTAAATTAAATATTGTTGAGGAGCTAAATACAAATCCTAACTGAGTTTTTCGATTCCAAATAATAACATCAGCAATTAAATTAGCCTCTTGATTACCACTTTCTCCACCTACAGGCGACATAATAATCAATTCTCCATTAACACTAAGTTCTAATGATACGTCTGGATTAACTTGACAAAGCTGATAAAAATCTTCTTTTGTCAATGTAATTAATGGTTTTAAATCTAAAATAGTTCTCATAGTAAATTGTTATCAATTTTATTCTATTGTAGCTTGACAAACATAAGTCGTACTTATGATACTATTTCTCTGTAATAACCAGACTTCAAATATCAGCACTTTTAAATTCTTTATAACACTTTTCCACAAAACCTAAGTAATTATTTTGAAATACTTCTGGAGAAAATTTATAGGCGTGTTTTCTGATAATTTCTGCCTGAAAAGATGCCTGAGAATTTTCAAACTTTTCTACTGCTTCTATTAATGCTTGTTCTGTTTGTTCAGGAAACAATAAACCTGTTGCCGAATCTGGATATTTTCTCATATCTAAAACTGTTTCTGTCGCTCCACCAACTCCATAAGCAATAACAGGTGTTCCGCAAGCTTGCGCCTCTACTAAAGCCATCCCAAAATCTTCACAAGCAGCATAAATAAAACCTTTTGCTTCTGACATATATTTAGTAACTACTTCTTCAGGTTGCCAACCCATAATTTTCACATTTGGTTTAGCAAGATGGCGTAATTGATTTAATTCATCACCCGTACCAATAACTATTAACTCTCGCCCTAGCTGATTAAAAGCTTTGACAATTAAAGATACTTTTTTGTAACTCACTAATCTACAAACTGTGAGATAAAAATCTTGTTTCTGATATTTAAAAGGAAACTTTTCCACATCTACTGGCGGATAAATGACTTCTGCTTCACGTCGATAACAACGCCAAATTCTTCTAGCGGTATGTTGAGAATTAGCAATAAAATAGTCTACTCGGTTAGCAGAAATTACATCCCATTCTCTGAGTCTATGTAAAAGATATCTGGTAAAAATTCCAGGGATACCTTTACCTAATTTACTACTATTTAGATAGTCAAAAGTTAAATCCCAAGCATAACGCATTGGCGTATGACAATAACAAATATGTAGTTGATAAGGTGTAGTAATAACAGCTTTAGCCACTGCATGAGAAGAAGAGAGAATTACATCATATTCTCGTAAGTCTAATTGTTCAATTGCTATTGGTAATAGAGGTAAATATTTTTGTACTCCATTACGAGCTAAAGGCAAATGTTGTAAAAATGTTTTGCCTATTTTACGCTGATAAAGATAACTTTCAGGATTGCTTGACTCGAAATCAATTAAAGCATATAAATCTGCATTAATATGCTGAAGAATTTCTTTAACAACCAGTTCCGAACCTCCAGTTGCTTTAGGGGTTAACCATTCGTGAACAAGAGCATATTTTACTTCCACAATAGACTTTTAAATATTTAAAAATAGAACAACTTTTGATTTTAGTCAAGCCCCCTAAATCCCCCAACTTTGGGGGACTTTCAGAGTTTTGTTCCCCCCAAGTTTGGCTTGCTCGGGGGGCTTGCATCATACCCAGAAATAGAACAACTTTTGATTTTAGTCAAGCCCCCTAAATCCCCCAACTTTGGGGGACTTTCAGAGTTTTGTTCCCCCCAAGTTTGGCTTGCTCGGGGGGCTTGCATCCCATTGTATAACGCTTGTTCCCCTAAAAAGAAACCGGGTTTCTAGATTCAATCTAGGGACGGTAAATTATCAACAATATCTACTGTTTCTAAACTAACTGTAATTACTTGACTAATTAATCGGACAATATATTGTTCGTCGTCTAAGCGGTTGGGGTCATTTTCAATGTCACTGCGTTTGTCTACTTTTACTTGGTAGCGATCGATAATCCAATCTAAAGCGGAACGGTTTCCGAGACGATATTCAAAGACTTTTGCGGGAATATCGGTTAAGGTGAGAAATTCGTTATAAGTTAATTGGGTTTTATCTTTGCTGAGTTTCATTTTTTCGACTCGCCAATTTAAGGGTTAACTACTGAAGCCGAATAATTGGACAAAATTGACAAATATTAATAAATG
>NZ_CEZPJD010000591.1:0-5072 GCF_983059655.1 Okeania sp. | reverse complement strand
ATTTTCATTAGATTCAACTTCAGAATTATCTTCTACTATTTCAGTTGCTTCTAACTCTCCAACCTCAATATTTTCTGGATCTAATAAAATCGTTCCAGAATTTCCAGATGCAGCACTAACATTAACATTTCCATCAAAAATTAACTGTTGTTTTCCCGAAACTTCAACAAACCCGCCATCCCCAGAAAAATCTCCACCTTTAGCACTAATATTTCCCCCAAAATTAGTTATGCCATCTGACCAAACTATTACCCTTCCTCCATCACCATAACTAATAGCATCAGCCGAAATAAACGAATTTCCGTCAACAAAAGTTTGCTGAGAATTACTCACTATTCCATTGCCTTGAAAATCACCTCCTATTAATATTGTTCCCCCTCCATTCAAACCATTAGCATTAATATTTGCATCTATCACTGCCACGCGATCGCCCAAAATATTAACCTGTCCACCAATATTCCCAGAAGCTGATACATCTATATTTCCCGCAGCAAAGGCATCTCCCGATACATCCGCAACCATTGTATTTGTATCTATCAAAACCACATCACCATCAGCATTAACAGTCATGGATGTAGCATGAGTTGCTTCTCCACCTGTTAATAACTGTGGTAAAGATAGGGGAGTAAAATTTGAAATATCCGCTCCATTTTCCACTGATGAAGCAACTTCCAAACTTAATAAATGTCCTGGTTGAGATATTCTCAGGATATTACCACCTTCCACTGCAGCGATCGTAATGTTACCTCCTGCTGTAGAAAGTTCCCCAGTATTAACAACGATACCACCAAGTAAAGTCAAATTTTCACCGGGAGTTAAACTTAAGTTTCCTTCATTAACTATAGCGCCTGGGTTTAATACATTAAATCTATAACCACTGGGGTTCCCTACTAGATTTGAGTAGTCATTTGTTCCCATGGCCTTAAACCAAAAGTTATTACTGTTAAAACCAATACCTGTGGCGGTAGTAACGCTGAAAGAGGCAGGTATATTCAGTCTGGCATTCGGGCCGAACATAATTCCAGCAGGGTTCATGAGAAAGAGGTTGGAGTTACCACCGATAACTTGGAGCAAACCATTAATAATTGAGGCATTTCCACCTGTAACTCGGCCTAAAATATTTCGGGTATCAGGAGTAGTAAGAAAGTTTGCTGTTTGGCCGGAGTTGAGGTTGAATTGTTCAAAACTGTGGAAGAGGTTTGCCCCACTCTTGGTTCCCCCTTGGATATTAAATTGGTTGCCCTGTGAGGTGACGGTTGTTCCTGTGCCATCGTTAGCAGGGGTAATGGGTTGTGCTGTAGTGGGGGTTGCGACTGCTATTGCTAACAGAGGCATTAGTAGAGATAAAGGATAATTTAACCTAACAGTTTTCATAGTTTAGCAAAGACACCTAATTTAACTGTAAATTTAAAATACTATTTATTATATTTCAGTTAATTTAATAGTTATGCAACAAAGCAAAATCACGCTATTTTTATTTCTTAAAAAAGATAATTTCTCAAGCTCACAATACGGAAAATTTCTAGGTGTAAATTTTTAACAAAACTGATTTTCACCTCCAGAAAAACTTTAGGTTTAATATTTTTCAGGCAAAACAAATTTGGCGTTGCTGAAGCACGTGTATGATATTAATTTTAATTACTTAGGGTTTGCGTATGGAAAGTCTTTTTGCTCTTTGTAGGGAGTAGGGAGTAGTTAGGAGTTAGGATAAATGGGGATTACAGAGTCAGTGGCTATTCATAAATTATTCGGTAAAGTAGTCAGGAGAAAGAAAAGTGCTTTTCGGTATAAAAAAATAAGATTTATGGATTTTTTCAAATATTGGATAGAAGCTACAATTTTCCCCTAAACAAAGAAAATTAGTAAGCATTCAGCCGTCAGCTATCAGCTATCAGCTATCAGCTATGAATTATTAACTGATTATCACACGCTCAGGAGGAATTAGTTTCCAAGGAGAATTAAAACTTATGAATAAATTGGTCTCCTTTAGCTCACCTTAGAAAGTCCTGTACGTTTAAAAGCTGAATGCGAGCGCATTCCGCAGGAAAAGCTAAATGTTAATAGCTGAATGCTTACGAAAATTATTCAAACAATGAAGTGCTTTTTCACAGTTTTGTAAGTTGAATTGAGGAAGAATATTCCCAGTTTATCTACAGGATTAACCAAACACCATAAATATTTAGTTTTCACTAATTTTTCCTAGGCAATGCTACACAAACAGGTATTATATAGTCAAAAAAATATATAAGTACTACCTAAAACCTAAGACCTATTATACAATTTTTAATTTTTTCTACACTTTATTAAGTAGGGGGTTAGGGGAGTGGAGGAGAGATAAACATTAGAATAATGAGCATTAACTTGCCAATAACTAAGATAAGAATGATTTTATCCGTATTAATTACTTAATAGCTGAAGTTCCAGCCAAGTATAGTATTACTTTTGGAAATTGGTATTAATCAATCCTCTTCTTAACAAGAAAAGTTCAATAATTGATAATGGATAATTACTTTTCCCTAAAAGGAAGAGAATTGAATAAAAAGAAAATTAATTCATTGTTTCTCCTTTAAAGTAGAGGGTTTAAACCTTAATTATTCGGTAATTGTTAATTATTAATTGTTAAACATCAACAGAACATAACTGCTAAGTTAGATAAACTCAATACGACACAAATATAAAATTTCTATGCTTACCAAAATTAAAGATTTAGCAACTACCCTCGCCCCCCGTATGATTGAAATTCGTCGTCATATTCACTCTCACCCAGAATTAAGTGGCCAAGAGTACCAAACGGCTGCTTATGTTGCAGGTGTGTTATCTTCCTGTGGTCTTCATGTACGAGAGTCTATCGGTAAAACTGGTGTTCTGGGAGAACTCAAAGTTAATAATAATAATCAATGGCTAGCTATTCGTACCGATATGGATGCTTTGCCGATTAAAGAATGTACTAATTTAGATTTTGCCTCCCGTAATGCTGGCATTATGCACGCCTGCGGTCACGATGTCCATACAACTGTAGGACTAGGGGCAGCAATGGTATTATCTGAATTGGGAGAACCCTTACCAGGTAATGTTCGGTTTCTGTTTCAACCAGCAGAGGAAATTGCCCAAGGTGCAAGTTGGATGATTGAAGATGGGGCACTTGAGGATGTACAGGGAATTTTAGGGGTCCATGTCTACCCCACTATTCCAGCAGGTTCGGTGGGTATTCGTCACGGAGTACTAACTGCTGCGGCTGATGATTTGGAACTGACAATTATTGGGGAATCTGGTCATGGTGCCCGCCCCCATGAAGCTATTGATGCAATTTGGATCGCTTCCCAAATAATTACTAATTTACAACAGGCCATTAGCAGAACTCATAATCCTTTAAGACCTGTAGTGTTAACAATTGGTAAGATTAGTGGCGGAAGAGCGCCAAATGTGATATCTGACCAAGTAAAAATGTGGGGAACAGTACGATCGCTTCATCCAGATACCCATAAAGTTTTACCTGCATGGATTGAAAATATTGTGGCTAATATTTGTGGTTCTTATGGCGCTAAGTATGAACTAAATTATCGTCAGGGAGTACCATCTGTACAAAATGACCCAGCATTGACTCAGTTGGTTGAGTCAGTTTCTCTGGAAGCTTGGGGTAGCGATCGGGTTTGTATTTTATCTGAGCCTTCCCTTGGTGCGGAAGACTTTTCTATGTATTTGAAGAAAGTTCCAGGTATGATGTTTCGTTTGGGAGTGGGACACAAAGACAAACCTAATTATCCTCTGCATCATCCTCAATTTGAGGTCGATGAATCTGCTATAGTCACTTGTGTGGTTACCTTGGCTTATGCTGCCTATAAATATTGGCACAATCGCTATTTAGGCCATTAAAATCCTGGTTGGGGAAGAAATTAAAAGTCAAAAGGAAGAAGGAAGAGGGAAGAAGGAAAAATACTGTGTTGTCTGAGTTTTAAACTTTTAATCTGTACTAATACCATTTCGGAAGAGTAATGCTATGTCTGATTACCATCTCCCCATCTTCCTATCTCTTCATTAATTCAAAGAATACTTTTTGAGATAATGTAGGGCGCAAAAGTCAAAAGCATTTCTTGACGGAATGCTCCACAAACGGCAAGATATTCAGTTATTAATGCTAAAATAAAAGTAGTAACTTCAAGTTAATAGAGTTTTCTACTAAACTCCTTTTTTTCTTACCTAATTAGTTAATATAGCGTTTCTCAAATTAGTGAGATAGACCTATCTTTAATTTGTCTTCTATTCCCTGTTCCCTAGAACCAAAAAATTTTGGACCTCACCAGCACGGGAATTGCTATAATTGTAATTGTTAGGAGAAATATTATGTCATCAGAACAAGACGATCGGATTAAACAATTATTTATATTAGAAGCAGAAGAACATTTAGTTACTTTAGAAAATGGGTTGGTAGATTTGAAGTCTACAATGTCAGATTCTGAAGCTATTAATGATATGTTTAGAGCCGCTCATTCTGTAAAAGGTGGGGCTGCTATGTTAGGAATGCACAGTGTACAAAAGGTAGCTCACCGTTTAGAAGATTGTTTCAAAATAATCCGCGAAAATCCTGTTGATATTGACAAAACAGTAGAGTCTCAATTTTTAAAAGGGTATGATACTCTCAAAGAGTTAGTAGAACGTCTACAAAGTCCCTATGGTTTGAGGGAAGAAGAGGGACAAGACATTGTTGATGGTGCTTTGCCTATATTTTCAGAATTAGAAACTAATTTGAATACTTTAGTAGGTGGTGGTACTGTTTCTCAATCTACTAATGGGAAGACAATATCTAAATCTAATTTTGCTCAACAAGTTAAAAGTAAGTTAAAAGAAATGTTGGAGGTGTTTAAACAAGCTGATTCTCCTGACTCTAGAAAACAGCTTATAGAGGTTTGTAATGGTTTGTTGAATTTGGATAAAAATACAGAAATTTGGAAGAGTTTAGTTACATATTCTCAACAGGCGATCGCTAGTTCTAAGTTGTCTTATCAAATTCTAGCTCCTGTAATTATTAAAGAACTTAATCAAGCAGGTGAGTTGATCCAAGCAGGAAAAGTACA
>NZ_CEZPJD010000590.1:0-5086 GCF_983059655.1 Okeania sp. | reverse complement strand
GCTCCTAAAGTAGAAATATACAAAACAGCTTCATCCACAGGAATACCTAAAACTTCATTAACACGATCGTCAAAGAAACCACCAATACCACTAACACCTAAATTAAGATAAATAGCTGCTAAATTTAGTCTTTGCCCAAGGTGGCCTGCATCTGCATGGAGGTAACGGTAAACGCGATCGCCATATTTTGCTATAGCTTTTTTGAGGTCGGCGGTATGAAATAGCACAACAGCAGCATCTCTCCCTAATTCTTGCCCCAAGCATAGAAAATGTAGCTCTTGTCGGAAATTTTTAAACCTAATTTGTCGTAACTCTTGAGCTACTGGAGCATAATAGTAACAACCCTCTTCTAAACCATCTACTCCTGAAACAGCAATAAATGTTTCGATTAAACTCAGGTCAAAATAATCAGGGCTACGATCTAAGCCTTGATTAATATAATGGTGGGGTTGATAGGTAAAATCTAATACAGCTAATAGTTCTTTTAGAGCAATTTCTTCCCCAGTATACATTCGAGTAGAGCGTCTTTTGATAATAGTTTTTCTTAAAGCTCTTAAGTCTCTGCCCCATGAGATAGAGGGAGTGACAGTGGGGACTTTTGTACAGAATGGAAAATTGTATTTATCTTCTGAATATTCAGGATTTTCTCTTGTCTTCCAATTAGGTACTTTTGGAGAATTTGAGTTGATGTGAGCAGCTTGATGTAAATATTTTAGCAGATCGCCATCTGGAATGAGAGGATAATCTGTTTGAGTGCCAGAAGGTAGAGCACTTTCCCATTCAGAGAGATTTTGTTCAATATCTAGTAGATCTGCCAGAGCGATAATAGCGATCGCCTGTTCTTCTTGAGTATCTAGATAAAGTATTTTATTTACTGCTTCATCGGTAAACCCGCCAATTAGGTGAGGTCGATAGTTGGTGAAAGCAGAAGCTAATTCAATATTACCTAGTAAATGACCTGTATCTAAAAATATTCTTCTATATGCTCGGTCTTCATAACGCCAAGCAGAGCGATAGAAAATAGTAGTTATGGCGATCGCTAATTTTGTATTTTCTAAAGCTGGATGCCAAAAACAAGCATCTTGCAATTCTGGCCAGATTCTATTATCCCAAAATCTGAGTAAGGAATGAGTTTTGGCCTGATAATTATATAGTCCGGCAGGTAATAGAGGTGTGCCACGGGAAATTAAATAAACCTCCGCAGGATACAAACCCCCAGCAGAGGGAGCAGCTCTTAAGTAATGATTTCCCATCATGGTTGGCACTCTACCAGTTAAGCCATAGCTACATAAAAATAAATTAGATAGCCTTTCTTCTTCTCCTAAATCTTTTTCTTGATTAATTTGTTCTTGCAGATAGGGTTTAAGGTCAATAGTTGTCCCGACTTTATATTCTTTGAATGGTATTGGTTGTTTTTCCCAGTCTAGTTGATGATTCTTAGTTGCTATTGTTTCTGGGTCATATTTTGTCCGCTCATGGTAATGTTGAGCGATGGATTGTTGAACTTCTGCCATAATTCTTGTTAGGTATTATTTGGTATAACTATGATTTTGACATTCCTAAATAAAAATTTTACAAATCTAAAAAAAGCATTAGAATCGCAGTAATTTTTATAAGGCCATCTTAATATTAAGCTTAATAAAAAAGCTGAGTATAAATACTCATAATTTAACACATAAATAATGATTATCAACTACTAATCAAGTAGTTATAAAAATATTAAGATGGAGAAAATGAGTGCAGAGGAATTACTGGCAAGATACGCTGAAGGTCAAAGAGAATTTTGTGACATTGATTTGAGTAATATTGAATTATTTGAGGCTGATTTAGAAGGAATTAATTTAAAAGGTTGTGATTTAACAAGAGCTTATATGCCTTATGCAAATTTGAATCAAGCTAATCTTAAAGAATGTAATTTGCAAGAAGTAGAAATGGGAGATATTAAACTTTATCAAGCTAATTTATCTAATACCAATATTTCTTTAGGAAATCTATCGAGAGCTAATTTGCGTCATGCTATTCTGAGTGGTGCAAATTTGAATCGAGCTAATTTACAAGGTGCAAATTTATATAATGCAGATCTCACAGACACAGATTTAAGGCACGCAGATTTAAGGAAAGCTAATTTAGAAAAGGCAAAATTAAATAATGCTAAATTGGGGTGGTGTAATTTATTTCGAGCTAAAAAAGTTGATTTATCTATGGCAGAACACAATGACACTACTATTGGGCCTGATGGATATTAAATAATTAATAATTAACAATTAATAATTAATAATTAGAGCTTGCTGATTAAATATCAAAGTATTTACTGATATTGATTTGAGGCAATTTATTTCTGGAAAAAGTATGAGCTTTTCAGCAAGTTTAGATTAAAAAAATGAGCATTTTCACCGAAGCACGCAGCCAAAAAATCACTCTTACTATTGTTTGGGCCACTTGATTTGTAATTCCCATTTATTCTACGTCTTAACTACTTCTTACAAAGATCAAAAAGACTTTATGAGCGCAAACCCTAATTCCTATTCCTCCTGAACTTCTGGATTCTGGCTCCTGCTCCTATTTAGTTGAAAATATTACTGATATTTGATAGGATAGAAGTTTTGCATAAACAATATATAGTTGCAGATAGGAGACAAAAATAATGGCCAAAATGTACTACGATTCCGATGCTAACCTGGACATCTTAAACAACAAAACTATTGCCATCATTGGTTATGGCTCCCAAGGTCATGCTCACGCTCTAAATCTCAAAGATAGTGGCTCAAAAGTAATTGTAGGACTATATCCAGGCAGTAAGTCTGCCCACAAAGCAAAAGAAGCAGGTTTAGATGTTTACCCGGTAGACAAAGCTGCTGAAATAGCAGACCTAATTATGATTCTTTTGCCAGACGAAGTACAGAAAACCGTCTATAAAAACGAAATTGAGCCTAATCTCACAGAAGGAAAAATTCTAGCTTTTGCCCACGGCTTTAATATTCATTTTGGTCAAATTCTTCCTCCATCAAACGTAGATGTCGTCATGGTTGCTCCCAAAGGACCTGGACATTTGGTCAGACGCACTTACGAACAAGGAGAAGGAGTGCCTTGTCTATTTGCCATCTTCCAAGATGCTTCTGGTCAAGCACGCGATCGCGCTATGGCTTATGCCAAAGGTATCGGTGGCACTCGTGCAGGTATTCTGGAGACCAGCTTCCGGGAAGAAACTGAAACTGACCTCTTTGGCGAACAAGCTGTTCTCTGTGGCGGTCTGAGTGAATTAATCAAAGCTGGGTTTGAAACTTTAGTAAATGCAGGTTATCAACCAGAATTAGCTTACTTTGAATGTCTCCACGAAGTCAAACTAATTGTCGATCTCGTTGTTGAAGGTGGTCTGGCAAATATGCGCGACAGTATCTCCAATACTGCTGAATTTGGCGACTATACTCGTGGCCCTCGCATCGTTAATGACCAAACTCGTGCCGAGATGCGGAAAATCTTAAGCGAAATTCAATCTGGTCAATTTGCCCGCGAGTTTGTCATGGAAAACCAAACAGGCAAACCTGTATTTACCGCCGTGCGTCGTCAACAAGCAGAACACCCTGTGGAAGAAGTGGGTAAAGACTTACGTGCTATGTTTAGCTGGCTGAAAAAACAGGCTTAATTTTTTGAATCTAAAGAAGAATTAGGACTTACGCAGTAGAACGTATTTCCGTCTAAAACGACCAACAGGGTTTGCGGAGCATTCCGGAACGTAAAATAATCTCAAACAGTATTTTTTCGTGCCTTGTGCGTAAGCCCTGATTTTTTTTTCAGTTGTAGACCAAAAAGCCAATTATTGCATCTAGAAGCAATTCTGGTTCATCAACCCTGATTAAATGACCGCTATTTTCAAAGATTCTTAGATCGGCATGGGGAATAGCTGTAGCAATTTCTTCTGACAATTCTGGAGGACAAATCCAATCATGTTTTCCTGCTATAATTAAAGTGGGAGCTGTTATTTTATCTAGTTCATCAAGCACATTATAAGAACGTAAAAAACCACCAAACGCAACATTAATAGCATCGGGAGATAAAATAGTTCTGTTCCAACTCTTTCCTGATGTTTTTGGTTTGTAAGTTAATGAATACATAGGCATCATTAATTGAAAATATTCTTGCAGTTGGGCTTCATCTTCAAATTTACCATCCCATAAAAATTGAGCGATCGCTTGTTGTTCTTTTGTTCCTTTTTTGGCTAAATTAACTTTTGCTAATTCCAGAAACCTAAAACTACCAGCAGTAGCAATAACAATTAAAGATTGAACATTTTCTGGATAACGAACTGCATAAGTCAGGGCAACCATTCCTCCATAAGAAGTACCAATAATCACAATTTTTTCTAGCCCTAAATATTGACGCAATGCTTCCATATCTTCCACATTATTTTCGAGGGTATAAGTTTCTTTTGCTCCCCTTGCCGATCGCCCTTGCCCTCGGTGGTCAAAATACACTAATTGTAAATTTTGACTCAAGTTAGAAAAGGTAGGTTTATAGGAAGTATGGTCTGCACCAGGTCCACCATGAATTACAAAAGCAACAGGTTTTTCTCGCATCCTTTCCCCATCTGGCACTAGGGCAGCACCTTCAACATCAAAATAAATTTCTGTATCTCTGATTTTAGCTAACATTTTGTTTCAAAAAATAGACTTTCAAATGAGATTTTTTCTGAATGATATTATACCAATTTGATAAATGTTTGCTACAGGTACTGGAATTGTTTCTAGTAGTCAATAGTCAGTAGTCAGTAGTCAGTATAAAAAGCTGTTATTATCATTTTTTACCCTGAAATAATTCTCCAAGTGCTAAATATACATCTGACTTTAACCATTTTTGTTGACCAAACTATTCATAACATTCTTTTTTCAAATTGCTATGATTCACCAGGATACAAAAATAATAACTTGCATAATACCAATTTGAGTGGGAGAGAGCAGAATATCCTTATTATTGGGGGCATTTACTTTCAGCTAGGATGGCAGTAATTTTATAGCGCTTTTCACATGGATAGATTACAGTTAGTATCGGCAACCCAAAAGCATTTTTCTACTCCCTACTCCCTACTCCC
>NZ_CEZPJD010000589.1:0-5086 GCF_983059655.1 Okeania sp. | reverse complement strand
CTACTCCCTACTCCCTACTCCCTGCCGAGCGCAAAAAGACTAGTGAAGCGCAAACTCTATTTAGGCATTATTTTTTGTCAACCTTTTCGCTTACTGCGCTTTGAGCTGGAAGTTGTAAATACCTGAGCGAGTAGCGCTGTACCAAAAAATCACACCGCACAGTCTAGTATAATCTCATGTGCGATCGCGACTGAATACCAGCAAAGATTTACTTGAAGTATTAAAAAGGGGGCTTGCGCCCCCTAAATAATTTCTAGTGCTAATCTCTAAACGTATTTCTTAAATACTAGAGTGACATTATGGCCTCCAAACCCAAATGAGTTTGATAAGGCTGCTTCTACTTTGTGAGCACGACTTATATGGGGGACATAATCTAGGTCACATTCTGGATCGGGATTATCTAGATTGATTGTCGGTGGAATTTGGTCATGAGCGATCGCCATTACTGTTGCTATAGCTTCAATACCCCCAGACCCTGCTAACAAATGACCAGTCATTGACTTAGTTGAACTAATTGCTACCTTATAAGCACTTTCACCTAATGCCTTTTTAATAGCTTTTGTCTCTGTTGGGTCATTTGCTCCTGTACTGGTACCGTGGGCATTTATGTAACTAATTTGTGCTGGAATTAAAGCAGCATCTTTCATGGCCAACTGTATAGCTCTACTTGCCCCCTCTCCATCTGCAGCAGGAGCGGTCATATGATAGGCATCACAAGTCATACCATAACCAACTACCTCTGCATATATCCTTGCCCCACGGCTGAGGGCACATTCCAATTCTTCTAAGAGAATAACTCCAGCACCTTCACCCATAACAAAGCCATCGCGATCGCGGTCAAAAGGACGACTTGCATGAGCTGGGTCATCATTACGTCTGGATAAGGCCTTAGCAGAAGCAAATCCTGCCAATCCTAAAGGGGTAATTGCAGATTCCGCCCCACCACAAAGCATTGCTTGAGCAAATCCCCTTTGGATCAGACGGAAAGCATCTCCTACAGCATTTGACCCTGAAGCACAAGCAGTTACACAACAAGAGTTAGGTCCTTTAGCTCCAGTATGAATTGCCGTTAGACCGGCGGCCATATTAGCAATCATCATTGGAATCATAAAGGGGCTACACTTAGAAGGACCACGAGTCAGATATATCTCTTGTTGATCTTCTAATACTTTTAGGCCACCTACCCCAGTGCCAATTATTACCCCCACCTGTTCTGCGTTTAGGTCATTGATTTCAAATTTGGCATCAGCTACAGCCTGTTTGCTCGCTGCAACTGCAAACTGGGAAAATCGGTCCATTCGTTTCGCATCTTTAGGACCAACATAGTCGTGAGGGTCAAATCCTTTTACCTCTCCAGCAATACGACATTTGTGTTTTGAAGCATCGAATCTGGTTATTGGGCCTATACCATTTTTACCACTTAATAACCCGTTCCAATAATCAGACAGGGTGTTGCCAATAGGTGTTAAAGCACCCATTCCTGTAACAACTACCCGTTTCAACTCAGAATTTGTCATAATTTTCTTTTTCAGAAATTCCACACCCAGAAGGCAGAAACTTTGAGTTTTGGGAATGATGTTATGCTTTAGCTGTTAGTTGATTTTCAATATAGTCCACAGCAGCTTGAACAGTAGAAATTTTTTCTGCTTCTTCGTCAGGAATCTCGATTTCAAATTCTTCTTCCAATGCCATAACTAACTCTACGGTATCTAGAGAATCAGCTCCTAGATCGCTGGCAAAATTAGATTCTGGTTTTACTTCTTCTTTTGCTTTTTCTAGCTGGTCGGCCACAATTGTCTGTACCTTGTCCAAAATTTCACCTTGGCTCATAAAATTTTCTCCTTTTTAGTTTGGATATTGCGTCTATCATCTTATCTGAAAACTGAGAACCCTCTATTACGGCAAACAGGCAAATGAGTTTTGTGAATGCCTTTTTTGATTTTGTGATTAAATTTTGTATTAGAATACAATCTTATAATTATAAGTAAGTAACAAAAAAATTATATATACTAATAAGTTATGTCTATAATAATGACCTTATATAATTAGTTAATGTCATGCAATCTCAAACACTGAAATATGCTTACTTCCCTGGCTGTGTTGCTCAAGGTGCTTGCCGGGAGCTTTACCAATCGACCCAAGTTCTTACTCAAGCTCTGGGAATAGAGTTAATAGAATTGAAAAAAGCTGCCTGTTGTGGTTCTGGTACTTTTAAAGAAGATTCTCAACTATTAGAAGATACTGTTAATGCTCGTAATATAGCTTTGGCCGAAGAGCTAAATTTAGCTTTACTAACTCACTGTAGTACTTGTCAAGGGGTAATTGGTCATGTCGATGAACGTCTCAAGGAATCTCAACAAACCAATCCTGACTATGTAGATCAAATTAATGGTCTTTTACAAAAACAGACTTGTTCTCCATATCAAGGCAGCACAGAGGTCAAACATTTACTTCATGCCCTAGTTGCAGATTATGGTCTAGAAGAAATTCAAAATCGTGTTACCCGTAAACTCTCTGGCCTCAAATGTGCTGCGTTCTATGGTTGTTATCTACTTAGAGGTCAAACTAATTTGCCATTAGATGACCCCTATCAACCAGAATCTATGGAAAATGTATTTCGAGCTATTGGGGCGACTCCAATTTATTACCGAGGCCGGACTCAATGTTGTGGTTGGCCTCTTTCTAGTTATGCCACCAATCAAGCTTTTCAAATGGCCGGAAATCATGTGAGCGAAGCTATTGACAGAGGTGCTGATTGTATGGTGACGCCTTGTCCTTTGTGTCACTTAAATTTAGATTCTCGTCAACCAGAGGTAGAAAAAGTGATTGGACGTAAGTTAGGTTTACCAGTGTTGCACTTACCTCAACTAATAGCTCTAGCTTTGGGCATTTCTCCAACAGAATTGGGTTTGGATCGTCACGTAGTTTCAACTCGTCCAGTATTAGAAAAGTTAGGACTATAGCTGAAGTCATTTCAGTTATCAGTTATCAGTTATCAGTTATCAGTTATCAGTACCTCTGCCTGTTTGCGCAGCATGACCTAGGAAAGTATTGGGATTGAAATACTAAACTTTATTTTCTCTTGGTTGATTGGATATGGCGAGGTTTCCTCGCCATCCCACACTACGGGAAGCTGCGCTAACGACCGCTTTTTTATTCCCTTGAAAAGACAAGCTATTGACTTTATTTTTTAGTCAGGAGTCAAGAGTCAGGAGTAGGGGCGTTAACGATAGTTATGCGAAGCAAACACCGTTCGCCCATAATAATCAGGAGTTAGGAAATTTTTTTTGCTTTGGTCTGAGGAACTTGCTCCTGGCCTGAAACTTTTCAAGCAAATCCCCATAGTTGCCAATATTTACTTTTTCCTGACTCTGAAAAAGTTTGGTCATTCATCACTAATTTACCCGAACATTGAGATATTTTAAGTTTTTCAACAATGTTTATCAATGGTGAGAAGTGGTGCGGTAAACTAAGTCGAAGCATTCACTTCTAAAACTTGCTGTCTCATCTGCCTTTATGCAGGTACGGCAAAATCAATTTGTTGGGAGAATTTAATTCATGTCTCATTCAGTAAAAATTTATGATACTTGCATCGGTTGCACCCAGTGTGTTCGTGCTTGTCCACTAGACGTTCTAGAAATGGTACCTTGGGATGGTTGTAAGGCAGGCCAAATTGCTTCATCTCCTCGTACTGAAGATTGCATTGGTTGTAAGCGTTGTGAGACTGCTTGCCCCACTGACTTTTTGAGTGTCCGGGTTTACCTTGGCGCTGAAACTACTCGTAGTATGGGTCTCGCTTACTAATACTCTTTCCCCTCTATTGGTTTTTGGTTTGAGATTTAATAGAGGGGTAAAAACAGAAGCTGAAATCTTACCTAAATATACTTAAACTTACTTTTTTTCAAATTTTTTAGTAGTCAATGGCAAAGCTTATTTTATACTTAAATCACTAGGTGGAGTTCCCGCCGATTTTAAGCCTGTGGAGAAGATAGGTTACAGCCCATGAGGCAGTGGTCTTCAGTGAAACAGGAAGCTTGTCTCCAAAGCTCAAACCTCGGTTTGGGTAAGTTTGGGTAAGTTCAGCAGAACGGTTGGAAAATTTTAGATATAAAAACTTAAAATTTTGTAGAGGGAATTAATAATTTTCCCTCTATTTTTTATTTTGGGATTAAATTATGTTTTTGAACTAGGAGATGAAGCTAAAATTTTTCTATTTCCTCAATACTAAAACACCAGATATTATAGCGCTACGCGCAATTCAAAAGTCAAAAGTCAAAAGTCAAAAGTAATATCTGACTGAGTTTGAGAATTTATAAATGTCCTAACCTAAATCCGTAGTGCTATATCATTAGATATGCAGATTGATAAGAGGATTCTAATTCACAGAATTACCTAGTATTAACTATTAACATAATACTTGAAATATTCAGGCAAAAAAAGTAGTGAAATGGAATTACAAGAAGCTTTAGAAAGATATCAAGGTACTAAACTCAACCTGGATGAATTGAGCAAATATCAACAGTGGGCTTTCCGTTATTTCCATAATGAAGAGTTTGTCTTGAACCCAAACCTTTCAGTGACTATACAGCTAGATTTGGTAAAACCTCGTGAGGTTTATGAAAGGTCTTTTCAAAATACTCAAGGAGCATCTTTTCAAGCTTATTTGATGTGGAACTTAGTCAAAGCTTTATCTCTAGAGTGGACTTTCAGTACCCGCAAAATTGATGGGCAGTGGTATCTCTTTCAGAATATCCCAGTTTATTTCCCTATTGTTGTTGGTGGAGATAATAGGTTTAAAAATATGATTATTAACGATATTATCTTCATGAATTGGACAAAGTTTTGTAGAGTATATCGAGACTCTATTGAAAACTCCAATGATCTTGGTTCTTTTTCTAAATTGACATGGGAGATTTCTCATTTTATTGGTAATTTACCCTACCTAAACTTTACTTCATTTCAAATGCACCATGCAACACAGAAAACTGGTCGGCCTATATTTTACTTTGGACAACGCTACAATTTGTACCAACGACAGACTGTTCCATTAAGTATTACCTTCGACCATGCAAATACAGATCCCTAT
>NZ_CEZPJD010000588.1:0-5087 GCF_983059655.1 Okeania sp. | reverse complement strand
ACCCACAACATCTCCATCTCACTCGTTAACTGATCTGACCAACTCGCAGTTACCCCAATACCACGAATTGAAGCCAACACCACCCTCACATCCCGTGACATCATCAGATTCACAAACGGATAACGATTCGCCCAAACCATCATCTGTTCCATATTCAAATAAAAATATCCCTGATTCGATGTTGGTAAAGACCCCACGACTTCCTCAAAATCATCACTCCCAATTAAACCATTATTAGGCATAGTGATCATCACCTCTATCAACGGTT
Organism: Okeania sp.; assembly: GCF_983059655.1. NCBI lineage: Bacteria > Bacillati > Cyanobacteriota > Cyanophyceae > Oscillatoriales > Microcoleaceae > Okeania > Okeania sp. The sequence goes on along the minus strand of NZ_CEZPJD010000588.1, from coordinate 4,819 downwards.
CACCAAGCACCACAAACAAAGAATCATTATCCAACCACCCATATCCCAAAAAACTACCAATACCAATCATCTGCCACTCCGTTACCGATATCTCTCCCACCTGTCTTTCCTTCAACGACACGCCAGGTTGATCCACTGCTATTCTATTTAGCTTTCTCAACATCCCATTAGCTGCAAAGCGATCGCTAGTCTCCAAAATCATCGCTCCACCAGCCCCAGTCTGCGCTAATATTCCTTCATTCGACCTAATTAAACCTATAGCAAATTCTCCATCCATCCAACCAAATACTTCTCGATCCACATCTAAATCTACATCTTTAAAGGTTTTCCTCATTATATCTACAAATTCCTGCAAATCTTCACTACCCTCCGCTTGTGCCACAAACTGCGACCAAGCCAAACTAATATTCTTCCCATTGATCGACATCATTGTTTCCGCTGGAAACCGTTGCAAAATATCGCCCGATGCTATTTCAGTCTGCTCTGGAGGCAACGGAGAATTCAACTTAGTCACTGCACGCAACCGCAAACCAGCATCATCCACTCCTATTCCCATCACCATAGAATCTATTTTTTCCAACTGCCCTAAACTTGCAGTAGATGACTTTTCATTCTCCGGCAAGTCATCAGTAAATGCTTTCATCAACTGACTATAATTAGGAATAAAAATAGTAGCGAGAGTATTCTCCACCCCGGCACTCTGCTGTAAACTTTCAGTAGCATTCTCTTGCATTGCCAAAGAAGCCTCACCCTGAAACGTATCAATAGCATCTTCTACTGCTGTTGCAACGGGAGCGATCGCCAAATAATCTCCCAAAATTGCCAAATTAAAAGTTTTTCCATTTTCATCAGTAACTTCTCGAATAGTCACCCCCTGATATTTCCTCTTCATAACTTGATTTTCCTCACCCCCTTTCAATTTATTGGCAAATTTCCAAAGCTCCAACTTATTTTTAATTCCCACCAACATCAAAATATTCACTGGATCGGCATCTTGCCCTGACTCAGCGGGAACAAAAGCCAACATTATTCCTCCCAACCAAGGTTGAATGTCTTTTTCCCAATCAATATTAGCTTCTGCCAAATTTTTCTGCTGAAATTCTGCATAACTCTGGCTAATTAATTCTCTGGTTTCGGGAGTACCAAATTGTTGTAATTTAGTTAAAGCTTGTTGATTAGGATGAATAAAAGTGGCCATAACTGCCGACTCAGGTACTATTTCAGCACTACTCAGAGGATTGGAAACTTTCGTGGCTACATTTCTCAAATAAAGATAGGTAGCGATGCTACCTGTGGCAATTATGGCTACACCAGCAATTAAAAAGTGTGATTTTTTCATAGAATTTTTTTATAACTTAATATTTTAGTAGGATAAGTAGTAGGTAGATACAATTATCCTTAATATTTACTACCCATTTATATTTTCTTTTTCCTGTTTTCTACCTTGAACAAAGGGTAAATTAATTTTGCAGACTAGGTAGGGCGCTATGCGAAAGTCAGAAGTCAAAAATCATAAGTCAGAAGTTATATATGGTATGGCGCTCGTTTGATCTACCTGGTGCGCCGTGCGACGGTGAGTAAAGTGCGTTGGGCGGGTTTCGCTGAAGCAACTACGGTACGCAAAGCGCCTCTTTTAGCGTAGCCTCCGAAGCAGGAAAGAGATACCCAAAGGACGCGGGGTCGCATCCGCATTTAGGACAGATCAAAAGCTGAAAACTCAAACAACACCAGATTTTTTCTTCTTCCTTCTTTCTTCTTCCTCCTTTCTTCTGCTATACAAAGATAAATAAGTATTGTGGGCAAATTTTTTAGTGATGAAAGTAGCTATTACAGGAGCAACAGGGTTTGTTGGCAGTCGCTTGGTAGAGCGTCTACATTCGGAAGGGGAACAAATATTAGTTTTGACTCGCAACCCAGAAAAAGCTAAACGAATTTTTCCTGACTCAGCCTATCCTAATTTGGAGATAGTTGCCTACCAACCAAAACAGTCTGGTGCTTGGCAAAAGTTTATAGATGGCTGTGATGGAGTGGTTAATTTGGCCGGAGCTGGTATTGCTGATGAGCGTTGGAATGCTAGTCGGAAGCGAGAAATTATGGACAGTCGCAAGGTAACTACGGAAAAATTGGTAGAGGCGATCGCCCAGGCTAATTCTAAACCATCGGTATTGGTTAGTGGGTCGGCTATTGGCTATTATGGTACGAGCGAAACGGCAACTTTTGATGAAACTAGCTCTAGTGGAAATGATTTTCTCTCGGAAGTTTGTCGAGCTTGGGAAACTGCTGCCGAACCCGTACAAGATTTAGGGGTAAGGTTGGTTATTTTGCGGATTGGTATTGTACTGGGTATGGGGGGTACTGTCTCGAAAATGCTCACTCCATTTAAGTTATTTGCTGGCGGGCCTATTGGTAGTGGTCAGCAATGGTTTTCTTGGGTACATATTGATGATTTGGTTGGTCTGATTTTACATTCTCTGAAGCACTCCGAAGTGAAAGGTAAATTCAATGCTACTTCTCCTAATCCTGTACGAATGGGAGAATTTTGTCAAGATTTAGGATTAGCTTTAAATCGACCTTCTTGGTTACCCGTGCCTGATTTTGCTATTGAATTGTTATTGGGAGATGGTTCGGTGGTGGTATTAGAAGGTCAAAAGGTCTTACCAAAACAGACTCAAGCTTCTGGCTTTGAGTATCAATATCCAACTGTTCAGTCAGCTCTGAAAAATATTTTAGCTCCTTGACATATTCCCGGTAGTGTAATTGGAAAACATCACGAGATTCTTCCACTCAAAAAAGAGTTGCGTTTTATATATGAGGTAATGACCTCCCCCTGTTTGTTTTCTATCATCAAAATAATTGGGTTGCGCAACCCCGCCTTGACTGGCGAAATATTTTTGGAGCCTCTTCCCTCTTCCTTCTTTAGTACGGATGTTGCATGCAACGTCCGTACCATTTGTAACAAACATTTATCACCCTTAGTACTATACAAATTTGAAAAAAGAATGCTACAAAAAGGTAGACCTCGATCGGATATGCTTAAAAATAGCTGTTCCAGTTCATTTAAGATAGTTATCTCTATCTTTTTCCCCTTTTTTTCAATATTTAACCCTTCTTCCTTCTTCTCTATTCCTTCTTTAGTACGGACGTTGCATGCAACGTTCCTACCATTTGTAACAAACATTTATCACGCTTGGTATTAGAGGGGAACGCGGGATTTTTCGCCGTTATGGGAGTTAAAAAAAATCAAGCTGCCTTTAAGTTTAAGGCAGCTCTATCAGATAAATTTTAAATCTATAGGTAGTTAAAATCTTTATTTCTGGGCAGTTACTGATTCTTTCATTAATTCTTTATGTTGTTCCAAGTTATCTGGATCTACATAATGGCATACTGCATCATCTAGACAAATTAAAGCCCAGCCAGACTCATCTATGCTCATCAGTTTATAATCTCCTTGCTGTATAAAAAATCCTTTGTGATTGCGAGTTTCTGGCTTTAAACTAACTTCTTTGTTGTTGTTATTAATTGTCATCGTATTTCAACTCCTTTGTATTATTTAAAAATTAGGTTTTGCTCTCTGATATAGAGATTTTTACTAACTACTAAACAAGTGGTTAAGTTTTCCCAGACTTGCTTGTGTCTACTAGGCACAGCCTCACACTCTAAAAATCTTTTTCTGACTTTATTTGTGCTTTAACTACCTATTTATTTTTTTTGCTTAGTGCAAGTTAAGTAGGTGGGAGAATTTACAAGTATGCCCGAAACTGTAACTTCGTGGAAGGTTTGCCCAGCATGACCTCAGGAAAGCAATCTCAAGAGTTTCAACTGTATAAACATTTCGTTACATAGTCAGGTTTATTCACTCCTACCTACTTAATATTTATTGTTTGACTTTCAGCAATTTTTTTATGCCACAATATGCTCCTAGCTAAAACATTTGATATGTTTTTTAGGATTGTACAGATAATTTTCCCCTAACCTCTTTACTAAAGATAGGTTGATTATGTAAGTAAATATCTTTAGGAAATCTAGCTTTGACTTGAATTTGACTAGAGCTTTATGTAGTATCAAATTTAGCATTATTCAAGTTTTCACTAGGTTATTTATGAGGTAGTTAGAGAGCTATGTGCTCTTAGGGGCTTTCTCAATTTACAGCGATCAATTAATCTCTTAAAGTTCTAAAAATCATAACATGATATTATTTGATATTTCATAAAGTTTTTATATAAATTATTAAGTTTTTTAAACATATATATTTATACTTCTTAAATAAGTGAGGAGTAGTTGAATTAGGGAAAAATAAAAGATTTAATGTTGAAAATTTATGTGATTTCTATACCTTTTAAAAATATATTTTACTGTTTTGCTTTGTCTATACAATTATCAATACCTAGTTATGAGCTATCAGCTTTATTCAAAATTATTTATCTTAAGATATTAGAAGTTTATGGATTTTAGAACACTGTTTATTTATCATATTTGAATTTTTAGGCGTGGCAGAATAAATCGTCAGCATTCAGTTGTCAGCTATCAGCGTTTCCCTGCGGGATGCTTGCTATACAAACAGCTATTGCTTTTAGTTTAGGATAAAAGCTTTATTCATTGTCTTACTACAAAAGTTGCCTCCCTTGCTGTTAAAGTCAGTTGTTAATTTAAATACTTTCCTACATAAGAGAGTCTTGCTGCTGATAGCTGTTAAGAATTCAGCCGTCAGCGGTCAGCTATGAGTTATTAAGTCATTATCTTGGAAGAAAGAATTAGTATTCAAGAGCAGATAGTCACCATCTAAAAATGAAGCAATACTTGTATAACTTTCTTCTGTTTC
>NZ_CEZPJD010000587.1:0-5104 GCF_983059655.1 Okeania sp. | reverse complement strand
GCAGTTTGAATATTGGGACTTTGAGGTAAAAGCTGTAGGACTTCTTTTCCAAGCAAAACAACTATTCCAGCAACAGAAATAGCAATTAAGATAAATTTTAACCAGTTTTTTAAACTAAATTTCTCTATTTTAAACAATTTCATTTTTATTAAATTACTTTAGAAGCAGAAATTTTTAGGTTCCCATTAATTAGTTTCATACTGTAGATTACTGTTAAGGCTTTAAAACCACTGTTGCCCCTATCAATTGAGCCATTTCGGTTATAAAGAGTGTAATCTTCTGTTATTTTTACCTTAATTGTTGCGGTGTTACCCTGAACAACAAAGTTTTCTACTCTGTCAATCCTCTGTACACCGTACCTATAGTATGCACCACCACTATCTATTTGTAACGAATTTATAGAACCAATTACCTGTTTATAGAATTCTCCAGTACCTATGTCAGAGGCAATTTGACGGTTATAGGGTGAAGCAAACATTACCTTCTTTGCCTCCAAGTATCTCTGAACTAACTGAACAGCTCTCTCCTCTGAAATGGACGGCTCTGGTGGTGGCTGCGATGGTGCAGGTGGTATAACAGGTCTAGGCTTTGGCGATGCTGGTGGTATAGGAGAAGGTTTAGGTGTCTGTTCTATTACAACAACTCGATTTTGAGACAAAACCAAGCTAACTAATCCAAATACTCCAATTACACCCCCAATGATAACTGCTGTTCGCCAATCTAAACCAGGTTGAGCTGGTGTAGGTGGTGGTGGAGTAGGATCTGGTGGTGGTGGTTTTTTCTTATCAGTCGGCGGAGACAATATGAGTTTGTCATTGTCCTGAATACCTGCCTCTTCAAATGTCAAATTGTCTTTTAATTCTTTTTCTGTTCTTTCTAGAACAAGTTTGTAAGGGGGATTTTCTGGTAAGCCCAATAACATTTGCGCTGCTTCGCGAGACTCACCTAACTTTGAATCAGGCGAGACGTCTATAGTTCTCTCAGCAGTATCATCACTTCTTGTAAATATTACTTCCATTTTTGTTAGTTGTTTATGTAATAATTTTATACTGTACTAAAAAAACTTGGTCTAATATACCTTAAGTATTTACAGCTACAAACGCTCAACTTTATTAACTAGCCAACGATTAGAACCTGTATCCCAAATAAAGTAAAAGCGGAGGGTTTGATTAATTTCTCGGCCAGATTTCGTAAAATACCGTAGTCTACTGTCCACTGTAGAATTAAACCCATCTTCTGATACCAATTTGGTACTTAGTACATCTATCCTTGCGACTTGAGTCCACCAATCCATGTAGGACTTGTATCCCTCTGGATGGGCTTTTGTACTTTGTCGCGATCTAGAGGATAAAGAATTCCAAGCACTTTGATACTCATAATTGTTTAAAGTTTGGTAGTAATTTTTTAGAGCTTTTTCTGGTGATGATCGACGAGGTTCTTCTAAATATCTTTTAGCAGATAGTCGGCTTTTACTAAACTTATATTGAGCACCCCCATCCATTTTGACGTATAATAAATCATCATTAGTTCCCCAGTACCATTTGCCCCTGTACTCAACCCCGGCTTCCCAGACTCGAACCCTAGAATTATTCATAAATAAAATTGAAGAATTTTTACCATCATTCCAATTGATTCTTGCGCCAACTCCTCTTTTTTCAATATTGCCTCCTTCCCTAATCTCAGAGTTAGTAACCCTTCCTGTGAACTCTCTACCACTTTTACTAGATAAAAAAACATATCCTTGATAAATCTGGGTATTTACAGCAACCGCATCAAACTTATCTTGAACAAATTTTTGACTCCTTTCCTGTTCTAAAAGTCTTGCAATTTCTTGGCTTTGACTTCTTTCTTGCTCTAGCTGTCTTGTGGTTTCTTGTTTTTGACTTCTTTCGTGTTCTAACTGCTCGTTAATAATCGCTTGTTGTTGTAGAGTTTGGAGATAAAGCAAGCCTCCAACTACTGCAATTAATACCATGCTGCCAATCATCAATCCTATTGGAAAAACTTTAAAATTGACAGATGATTGAGATTCTTTTTCTTCGGTTGTGCTAGAAATATTGTTTGTTTTATCACTCTTTTTATAGGTATCATTCTCATCCTCTTGGTACGTATCAAGAGCATTTAAAGGAAAAAGTATAAGCTTGTCATTGTCTTGAATACCCGCCTCTTTAAATGTCAAATTATCCCTTAATTTTTTGCTAGTTCTTTCTAGAACAAGTTTGTAAGGGGGATTTACTGGTAAACCCAATAGCATCTGTACCTCTTCGCGATCCTCTCCTAACTTTGAATCAGGTGAGACATCAATAGCTTTCTCAGCAGTACCATCGCTTCTTGTAAATATTACTTTTATCATAATTGTTAGTGAATTTCTTAACAAATATTCAGTAGTTTTTCGACCTTAAGCAAAACATTCTTGCTAGAGGAGAACAAATTTTCTTAGTTTTAACGAATAAAACAGTTCTTACCTACAGTTTTTTAGATAAAGTCTTCCTGATTAGGAACGCTTGTATCACTGCTAGAATCAGAATCTAAGTTTTTTTTGTCTGGTAGTAGACCCATTTGCTCTTCAAATGCGAGGGTGTTCTTACCTTTATCTCTTTTAGGCTCTAATATATCAAGAGCGCTTCCAGCATCCTCTAACGAAGGACGAAGAATTTCTTTCTCTAAGTGATCTATTTGTTCATTCAAATAGTCCAGCTCATCCGTATCTGCATCTGAATCTGCAATCAACTTTGCTCTTTGCTCATAAAGTTTATTAAGTTCATCAGATTGAGCTTTATTCTTTCTTAAGGACATCTCTAATTGATTCTGACGCTGTTGAGTTCTTGCCTCAACTTGGGCTATAGCTTCATCTACTTTTGCTTTCTCTAGTTTAGTTCTAGCTGTAGACAAATATTCTTCTCCTTCAGTGCGGATGCGATGCAGGTTTCTGATTTTAATTTCTAGACCATATTGCTCAATAACACTCTCTCTGGCCCATTCATTGACATAACGCTCCATAGTAGATAAATGTTTATTTTCTGTGTATCTAAGAAATTCGCTGTCAATGGTAGTCAACTTAGCGTTGATACTCTTTTCTATTGAGCTTTTAATATTATCCATGCCAAAAACCTCATTTTCTATAGCACGAATTCTCTGGCTAACTTCGTCAAGTTCCTCTCTGTTGTCTTCTACATCACCTAAGTTAATAACTTTAGAGTATTGCTTTTTGAGTGCCTTAAGTTCTTTTAGTAACTCTTGCTGTGATTCTCGCATTGATTGGAACCCAGACTGGAATACATACCAACTACCCTGCTCAATACCTAAAATTTTGAACTCTCCTTGAAACTTAACAGCCTCTCCACCAGTCAAAGAAAGCGCCTCACAGTTGAAAGAACCCACTACTCCCATTAATCTTTGCAAATAATTAATAATATCTGTTTGTTCGGGAATAGGAACAACTCTAATTACTATTGCCTCAAAACGTTCTTCTAAGACTTTCGTAATTACATCTTTCAGTTCTTGTTCAACCGACTTTTCCCCTGTTGTCGGTTCATAGAAACGCATATAAAATCTTTCGGGGTCAATAGTGCGTATCTTTTCTCTAGTGCTACTATTAACTGCTTCTTTGATTAAGTCTTTAATTTCATCAACTGTCTGATTGAGATAATCCTCAATTTTTTCAAGACTCTTAAATTTGAGATTGACAGCTGTACTTAAGTTAACTTTGACACCAGTAGCATTGGTTGAAAATTCTGAGTTGTCAATTATTTCCAGGCTTTCCAGTAGTTCACTATGTTCTTGTTTTGGGAGAGAAACTATGTGTTTGACTACATAACCGATAGATTCAGCTTCAGTCTGCATTTCCAGCCGAATTGCATCAGATTCTTTGCTAAAATCGCACAGTATATCTGCATACTTCTTTTCAAGCAGCAAGGGCTTAACAATTCTTTCCAGTTTGCTCCGCACCCAAGCTTCTAAGTTAGGAGATTGTGCAGATATATATCGTCTGACATCTTGAGGAAGCATCTGGAGAGTATTTTCAACAGATACTAAACCCGTATACTTCTGAACTTTGCAATCGATAGTACAACCTATTTCTACAAGCTCTTTGGGAACTGGAGATGAGGAAACTGTCTTACTATTGAGATATAAATATCCAACTCGACGACCTTGATCGCAAAGAACCCTATCTAAATGCTCAACTAATCCATTCCTAACCGTATCTTTCAATTCATAGTAGAACTGAGTAATAGAAACTTTTTCAAGTAAGTAGCTTTTAATTTCTTCCTTAGTAACTTTGACTAAGGATATCAGCCAACCAGACTTCTGGTTAGACACAGCTTGAATTGGATTATCAACAATTAGTTCGGTTTGAAGTTCAAGGTCTAGAGCATCATCAGAATCTGAAACGTATACGATAATTTCTGTGGGACCAATTTTAACTGGTTCGAGCTGTTTCTCATCCCCTAGAGATAGCCGAAAACCAATGTTGAGACCAACCTCATCTTGTGCTTTTTTCTTTAAGGAGGTCTGTAAACCTTCTACTTGACCAAAAAAATCATCTATATATGTGCTTGCCTTTTCGTCAGTTAGTTCAGCCATCCATCTCTTGACTCTCTTATCCAATTCATCACCAGGAGAATCATCACTACAGAGAGCTAGAGCAACTTGTCGTTCTTTTCCAGGAGAGCAACTAGCGCGATAAGCTACAGAAATACGAAGTTTACGATTATTCCCAAAATCCGTTACCTCCACAGGTAGATCTGTACGTTCGGCAACATTTGATGCATCATTGCTGTTACAAACTAGGTAATATACTATATTCTTGCCATCTATAAAGGGTATTTTATTCAAATACTCCTTTTTTTGTTTGTTAAGAACTACGATTTTTTCAGTAGAAGATTTAGTTTTGCTTTTAGCAGATGCTTCAGCTTTTTCTACTTTACGAATAACTTTATCTAAAGCGTGATGTTTTACCATTTTTACCTCCAATAATTTAATTAGTACTTACTTTGCTGCTTTCATTTCTTTTTGTAAAGCCCTAAATTTCTTCTTGAAATCTCTTAAAATTTTTCTCCTGGCAGTGAACTGTTTCTGTAATTTTCTATCTCCTGATTGATTT
>NZ_CEZPJD010000586.1:0-5110 GCF_983059655.1 Okeania sp. | reverse complement strand
CTGCCTTCTGCCTTCCTTCCTCCAAAGTGTAAGTATTCAACCGAACATGATATAAGAAGTCAAAAGTAAGAAGAAAGTTATAATGGTCAATAGGAGTCAACGATTCAACAAGTATCTTAATCTTTAACTGAAAATTTGACTCCCAATTAAGGTAGATGAAGATAATTTATATATATAAATACTTAATATAAATACTTAAGCAAGCTACAGATTTTATACTAATTTTCATGTTATAAATTGAAGTGCGGAATTTAGGCTTCAACATTACCAAATCTTTATAAATTTTTTCCCTCTTGACTTCATGTACGAGCAATTAGCATTTGCAGAGCATTCCGGAACAGAAATTGCCCCTAATGACTACTAGTGCAGGATGGCGGAAATAGGTGACCAGTTACAAAATCCTAAAACAATTACAAATCGATACTTTTGACTTTTAACTTCCTCGTAGCGACACTAGTTCAAAAGATTTTATACCGATGCTACCGAATTTAATCTAATTTGTTAGCCATAAAAATCACAAATAATGGCTCTCCTTAGAGATTAATGTAGATTATAGATATAGAATATATGAAATAGTTACTCCAGTATATTACTTTTAATTTTTGCTTCAATCGCAAATAAACAATACTTAGTTTTACTGTTCTTGATAAGTAATTTCTTCTCTCTTCACTACCAGACCATTAATTGCTAGACTAAAAGAACCATCATTCACTCTGAAAGTTTTATTACCATCAATTGCAGCATATCCTTGATTAAATTCTACAGGTAACTCTAAAACTTGAGTCGGATTAGATTTTCTACCTGCAATTAACATTAATTGACCGTTTGGTTGACGACAAATATTGGCAAAATAGTTCTTGGATTCAAAATAATTTACTTCAAACCAGTTAGTGCCACGTTGAAGACAAATACGCCGATTATTCCGGGGTAATTCAGCTAATAATATAGTTCTTTGCTCTGTTTCTAGATTATTTTTATCTGCTAGAACTTTTGCTGAAAATGTACATAGAAATAATGTCGTCATTGTCAAAAGCCCTAACTTTAAAAGTTGTTGATTAGTCCTAACAAAATTCACAGCCTAGTCCTCCGATAAATAAATGAATTGGGTTACATGATACAACATAAAAGCCAAATTTAATAATTAAATTTCTATAATTCAATCAAAAGCATCTCTAGCAAGGAAGGCGAATTAAACTTTCTTGAAATAAAAATCAATATATACTATCTCTGTTGACATACTTTTTCAGAAAATTCATTACAAACATAGGTTACTTGTTCTTCACTGATAGTCTTACCATTTTCTACAATACTTAAAGTAGCACCTGTTACAATATAGCTAGTGTTTCCGTCTTCAGCAACATATCCAGTTCCCTCTTCAGCTATTGCAGGAATCTTAATAGTATTTTCAGGATTAGCTTTTTGACCACCAATATAGATTAATTGACCATTTGGCTTTCGACAGATATTGGCAAAAAAATTAGCTGTTTCTACATAAAAAGATGTAACTAAAGGCATATTTTGCTGAGGACATATTTGGAAATTATTTCGTGATGACTGAGTTAATAATATAGAATTCTCATTTATTTTCTCAGGTTTAATTAAAGCTAAAACTTGAACTGAAGAGCTGTAAGTGAATAAGAAAAAAGTACTCACTACCTGATGCTTAAGAGGTTAGCGATCGCTTAATTTTTTAGAGATACCAAATGGGTTCTATAATAGCAATCGCAACTGATATAAGCCGTTGAACATTTAAACGATATAACTTATTTGTAAAAAGGAACCATTCACAAGGAACATAAAATCTAAATGTATCCTAGCTTATATCAGTAAGCTAACCAAAAACCACTTTTAGTAAAGAAAAATCATCACTAAAAGCATGACCACAATTCAAATCTCGCACATAGTTTAAGATCTTATCTAGATGAAAATAACCGTATTGATGGTACTCTAAAATTAGATTGATAAAGTTATCTATACCCCAGATTTCTCCTCCAGGTTGAGGAATTTCATAAACACCATCACTAAAGATATACAGAGAGCTCAACTTCTCAACAACACAAGAATTATCAACATAAGTCACATCTGGAAACATACCAATAGGCATTCCTGGAGTTTTCAACTTATTCACTTGACTAGACTGACCATTACCTAAGACTAACACAGCCGGAGGATGACCTGCACTTGCATATACCAGTTGATTTTCAGAGCGATTATACACCCCATACCATATTGTAAAGTATTTATCATTTTGATATGTCATCTGGTAAGTATTATTTAAAGCCCTAAGTACATCACTAGGTTGATGGTAATCTATATTCGGTATTGCCTTCGATCTTAATAAGTTCAAAACTGAAACAGAAGGAAGTGCCGCCCGTAAACCATGGCCAGCTACATCCAGTAAATACACAGCCAAGTAATTGTCGTCCAGCCAATAATAATCAAAGCAATCTCCTCCTAATTTGTGAGAAGGAATAAACTGTGATTCAACTTTTACTGGTTCAATTAAGGGCTCTGGCAGAAGAGAACGCACATAATCAGCAGCTTCAGCTAATTCTGTTTCTAGTAGTCGCTTTTGGGTTTGTAAGTCTTGATATAGCTGATGTAGCCGCAATCCTGCTCTGACTCTGGCGGTCAATTCACTCATTTCTATTGGTTTAGAAATAAAGTCATCAGCACCTGCGTCCAGACCTTTAACTCGATCTTGAATCGTTACTAGAGAAGTTAATAAAATGAAAAAAGTAGTAGATAGCTCAGAATTTGCTTTAACTCGGCTGCATACCTCTATTCCTGTGAGTAGTGGCATGATCCAGTCACAGATAATCAAATCAGGTTTTAAATTTTGTGCCTGTTGAAAACCATCTTCACCATTACTTGCTACTGTCACTTCATAACCCTGTTTCTGGAGAACTCTTTTGAGCAATTCCTGAATGGCAATATCATCATCAATAACCAAAATTTTATACATCATGCACTCAGTTAAACAATTCACTGTTTCAGCTAAAGCCAACATAAAAGTGAGTAGACCAACAGGAGTTTTTATCTCAACTCGCTTAGTTTCAAAGAAGCAGGAGGAAGGGATATAAGTAAAGTGCTAATATTTTTTTCTTTTCTTACTTCCTTCATTTTGCAGATATTGGATTTAATTCTCCCACACCTTTTAAAAATTAGTGGTCTTCAATTTTATATTGGGATCGAATCCCTTTTTTCATCAACTTTCTTTCTTTTTTTAAATTATTTACATAAATTTTATACACATACTTTACAATATAGCTTAGGATATACCTAAAATTATTATGTAATAAATTAAGAAAGTAAGTGTGGATAAAGTAAAAGAATCTGATAAATTACCTACGAAACGTAGTGCTTTTTTACAAGTTAGTTCAGACCTTAGAGAAAACGACAAAGTTTTGTCATGGTTTGAGAAATTGTATCAAGCACCTATTCCGAAAACAGTTTGGCTACAGTGTGAGCTGGCTTTGGCTGAAGGTTTTACTAATGCAGCCCGTCATGCCCATCAAGATTTACCTAGAGAAACATTTATAGACATTGAAGTTACAATGTTCAGCGACCACATAGAAATTAAAATTTGGGATTTTGGTCTGCCTTTTGACTTAGCAGAATGGTTAAAAGCGCAACCAGCTCAAACAGATATATTTGCTCCTGGTGGACGGGGTATAAAACTTATGTATGCTATAGCAGACCATATTAGTTATACCCGGAGGACATCTGAAAATGGGAATTGTTTGTTAATCAGTAAAAGTTATTGGCCATACCCCAAAGAAAAAAATGAAACTTCTGATAGTGACAGCTAAATCTAAAATTCACAACTGTCAAGCTATTCCAGGATGGCGGAAATAACTGCTTACAAAATCCTAAAACAATTACAAATCAAAAATGATTGACTTTTGAGTTCCGCGTAGCGGCACTATGATATTTGTGCCAATGGGTTCAGCCAAAGCAAAATTTCACGTTTAAGTTGATTGAGGTCTCGATAAATTTCTTGTTTTAGCCATTGACCAATCGCATCTACAGGAGTATATACTTTTCCTACAGGCCAACTTATATCTTGACCCAAAGGTGTTAAATGGTTTCCGTTTAATCTTTTAACTGTCACCATATCGGGAAAACGTAATCTCAATAGATCGCTCAAACGAAGAGTTTGATCTATATCATCGTCGTTAAATTTAATCAATAAGTTGCGCCGAATTTGATAACGTTTTTGAACTAGACGATTTGTGATCTTAGGAGATGGAGTAAATTCTACTTTCATCACAGGAGATATCTGCTCTACCAAGGGTATTGCATCACGAGCTGCAGAATTATTAAAGGAGATTAAAATATTTCCAGCTCTTTCTAGAGAAAATAAGCTACCTATTAGTAAATGTAACTTACATCCCATGCTATGCCCAATACCGTATATAGGTAGACTTTTTTTTCGCAGTATTCTTTGAGCATAAATAAGATTGAGACAGTTATCAAAACTGCTGAGAACATTTTTAGCCATTGCTAAATGATCTAAAGTATTTACAAAAGGAGTGGCTATCACTGCATATCCTTGATTTGCTAACATTTCTAATAACCACCGATAAGTTACATTAGGTGCAGTTGCAACAAACGCTCCTCCCAAAAAATGTATGACTGCTTTGGGGCGAGAAGGTATTAGTACCCAATTACCAGAATTTTCTTGCCATTCCATAATTCAAAACTATAAAAGTTTTTCTCTTGACAATTACAATATTTAGTGATAATAAAGTTGAATAATTATTTTGTGCTTAAAAAGAAAAAATTAAAACACAAAAATCTAAAGCAGTATTATTTTTTTATAAAATTGTAATAGCCATTAATAAAATTTTAAGGGAAATTGGTAGAATTTGACAGATTTAATTAATTAATTTGTATATTTATTTTTGATTTTAATTTTCCAACTATCTCAAATAATTGATTTCTGGGAAATTCCTAGTGCAAAAAGGCAGAAGGCAGAAGGGAAGAAAGGTTATTTTACAAGCTTTTGAACCTTTTTTAACTGGTTAGTTATTTCCGCTATCCTGCACTAAGTAGGGTCTGCTGAAAAAGTCTTTTTTAAGGAGTAGGGGAGCGGGGGAGTAGGGAG
>NZ_CEZPJD010000585.1:0-5111 GCF_983059655.1 Okeania sp. | reverse complement strand
TCAGTTTGAGTTTTCATTTTTCGCTAACCTTAAGTTATTTCCCAACAACTCTATTATTAATTATTAATTATTAATTATTAATTATCAAACACTTTCTTCATAAGCTAAATAAACAGCCTCTAAAAATTCTGTAGCCGAAACTTTTTGTGGAGTTTGTTTCAAACCAATAATTTCTTTTGCTTCAGTTGCTAACTTTTTACTCAACTCTATTTTGGCTTGTCTAGTCATTAACTTAGAACGTTGTAAATATTCTCGAATTACAGCAAAATCTTCAGGCAATAATTGAGAAATATCTGCTTCTTCTAGTAAATAATTTGCTAATTTTTTTGCTGTTTCGGAAGTCGAAATTATATCGGCAACTTCCTTAACTTCTTGAATCACAATTGTACCTGCTATCCAGTCTCCTAAACGTTTTTCTTTTTTACTAAACAAAATTAATAACATTCCGATAAATAAAGTATCATCTACCGGACGAAATAAAGCTCTCAGAGTTGTTTGTTGTAATCTAACTGGTCTACCATCATCACGAATTACCCTAATTTTCACATAACGTTTTCCTGGTGTTTGCCCTTGCCAAATAGTTTCAAAAATCACAAAATATCCGACATAGATAATAAATAAAATTAATAACAGAATTGAACTTATCCACAATGATGCCTGCTGATTATCACCTCCAAAATTTTTCCATATATCTGAAAGTTGAATAGAAAAAAATCTGCCAAATATCAGGACAAAAAGTAAAATCAGACTCCAGATAATGTAGTCGATGAACAAAGCATAGGCACGGTTGCCCACTCCGGCTAAATTAAAATCTAATTCCACACTTTCTGGAGTTTCTAGAGATATTTTATTAAAAAATTTCATTGTTAATATTGATGAGATTTTCTGCTTACCTTCTTTGCTGCTAATAAAATTAAATATTTTGTTTTCTTAACTGTAAATCCATACCTTCTCTACGAGTTCGGAGGTCATAGTAGACGAAAGCTTTTATGGTTTGCCAGAATGGTAATAAAAATATACTTTGTACAAAAAAAAGGCCATAATCGAATAGTACAGATAGTAACATAAAATTTATATTATTTAGTTCTTCAATGTTTGATACAAATCCTATAATTGTAAGAATTAACGTCAAAGTCATACCAGATCCTAAAAGCAACATAGGTCCTTCTAAGAGTAGAAAATATAGAGAAAAACTTAAATAAGTTGGTAAATCGAAAAAAGAAGGTGCTTCCATTATTATAATCGAGTAGAGTATTTCATTAATAATGGAAGAAGTCATACCAATAGGTAATGCCACTAAAATTGTGACTAGCAAGACCGCAAAAATTTTCCTTATATATCCTTTAGTTAATTCCCAACACCGCCTTATGGTTTGAGTTGCAGTTATATTTTCTTCTATAACCAAAGGCATATTAACAATAACAAAACGACTTAATAATGTAGCGAACAAAATCCAGAAAATACCAAAAAAAACTATTGCTGAAACTACAGTAGTTAGCTCATCATTTACATTTACCGTGATTTTTGTATAAGTAATAATGATGCCAAAAAACAATAACATCACCAAAATCAGTATGAATATAGTTACAGTTTCAATTAAAAATATTCCCAAAAATACCCTAAAAAATATCCACTTTTTCGGTGCGACAACCCGCCTAGCTTGACGAATAGTTTCTGGTTGATTAGCTAATCCTCCGAATACTAATCTACTAATTATAGTACTATTAACAATTGATTTGGTTGTACAAAAAGCAAACAATAATAGCCAAACATGAATCAATAATAAAAAGCTTGATCTAAAGATATTTGCCTGACGATAAATCAAAATTAAAAGTATGGGAGTTATAGCTAAAAATGGCAACAAAAACCATAAATTTGCTCGAATAGCTACACCACAATAAGACTTAAAATTATCTCGATAAATTCGGATACTAGCACTAACAATATTCCCCACACTGAGAAGTTTAGTTACTGTTATTAGATTTTCAGACATGGCTAAATTTACAACTGATAACTGAAATGACCCTTCTACAACAAAATTAAATATCTTGTTTTCTTAACTGTAAACCCATACCTTCTCGACGAGTTCGGAGGTCATAATAAATTACAGCTTTTATACCTTGCCAGAATGGTAATAAAAAGACATTACTTAATAATCCAATACTATATCCAATGAGAAATAATAGTAATTGAAAGCTTGGATCTTCTGGGCTAACAGGAATAGTTGCTTTCAGAATATTTTCGAGTACTCCAGCAATAATTTGCACAACTATCCCAATTGGTATTGTCACTAAAGTTGCGACGAACAATACCACAAAAATTCGCCCTACATATCCTTTTGTCAATTCCCAACTACGTCCTAAAGTTTGAGTTGCTGTGATATTTTCTTCCACAGCTAAAGGCAGATCGAAAACAAAAAAACGAGTCAATAATCGAACTATAAAAACTAAGGCAGTAATAAAAATAACAATTACAATTAAAACTAAAAATACTATAGTTCCCACATTTTGCTGACCAGCATTTGCCATTGTACCAATAAGACCAGCAAAAAGTCCAATGAACATAGAAAAAATAAACCAAATACCAAATCCAATTGCAGACAATAGAAAAAATGCGTAGAAAAAAGCCCACATTTTAGGTTTTAAAGTACGCCTAGCTTCACGAACAGTTTCTGGTTGATTTGTTAATTCTCCAAATACTAACCTAGCAATTATGGCATTATTAATAATTGACTTTGCCGAACAATAAATAAATAATAATAACCAGACAGGAATTAATAATAAAAAAATTGACATTGAGGTATCCCCTTGAGTATAAATCAAAATTAAAGGGATAGGAATTAAAGCTAAAAATGGCAAAAAAGACCATAAAGTTGCTCGAATAGCTACACCAAAATAAGGCTTTAAATGATCTCGATAAATTCTCATACTAGCACTAACAATATTCCCAGCAGTTAGTAGTTCAATTGGTGTTGTTGAATTTTCAGACATAACTAAATTTATCTAAATTATTTGTAGTGAAAATTTTATATTTATCTTAAGCTAGCTATAGGTAGCTATTAGGAAAACTTAATGAATATTAACCGTTGGATTAGACGTAGAGAAAAAAATTGGCAGCATTTAGACTCTTTATTAAGGCAAGTAGAAAAAAAGGGATTAAAATCATTGCCAGCAGCTCAAATCAAGGAAATGGCCAGTTTGTATCGTTCTGTATCGGCAGATTTGGCCCGTGCTAAAACTCATCAAGTGGGCAATATTCTGGAGCAAGATTTGCAGAGGCTGACCACTCGTGGTTACACTCAAATTTATCAGGGAAACCGGAAGCAGGAATGGCAAGCAGTCTGGGAGTTTTGTCGTTGGGGGTTTCCAGCAGTGGTGCAGAAAACTTGGGCTTATACGGCAATGGCGACGGCGTTTTTTTTGCTTGGTGGGTTGGTGGCCTGGTGGTATAGTTGGCAAGACCCAGTGTTTATGTCGTTGATAGTGCCAGAATCTTTGATTTCTCAGGTACGCGATCGTCAAGAATTATGGATGGGGTCAATAGTAGGAGTTGAACCTATGGCTTCTAGTAATATTATGATTAATAATTTACGGGTTTCTTTTTCTGCAGTAGCTGGTGGTATTAGTGGTGGTATTTATACAGTTTATTTGTTGGTATTTAATGGATTATTAATTGGGGCAATAGGTGCCCTAGTTGGTCAGCATAATTTGGCTGTTCCTTTTTGGGCTTTTGTATTTCCTCATGGTGCTTTGGAGTTACCTGCAATATTTTTTGCTGGTGGAGCTGGTTTATTAATAGCAAGAGCTATTTTATTTCCGGGTAAATATGGTCGAATTGATGCTTTAAAGTTTTATGGTTTTCAAGCTGCACAGTTGGTTTTTGGTGTTGTGGTGTTGTTAGTTATTGCTGGAATTATTGAGGGGTTTTTCTCGCCTAGTCCGTTAGTGCCTGATATTTTTAAGTATATTGTTGGAATGGGGTTATTTTTGTTTTTATGTATTTATTGTAGTCAGGAGAAGGGAGAAGGGAGTAGGGGAGTGGGGGAGCAGGGGAGTGGGTAAATAAGGAATAAGATATGTTTATTTCATGGAAATAAATTGCTAAAAACATTTCTGAATCTTACTTATTAATTAATAACTGAAATGTTAAATAAATATAGCATTATTTTTAGAATTTTCTATCAGACAGAAAAAATGCAGAATAACTCAATTCTGAAGTACAAATAACTCCTCCATTACTTCCTAGTAAAGTGTGAAATATATTTTTTGAGAGTTTAATTATGGCTTGCTGATTAAATCTAAAAGCATTGACATATAAAGACTTTAGTCTTTTTGAGGTCGAAAAAAGTGCCTGGTTTTCAGCTCTTCATGCTCAAAAAGTTAGTATTTTAGGCAAAAGTTGGGCAGAAAAATCATTCTTACAATTCTTACTCCTACCTACTCTAAATTCCCATTTCTCCTGTCTCCTGTCTCCTGTCTCCTACCCCTACTAAAAGACTTTTGAGCGCAAACCCTAATTAAACATAGCATTTTTTTGAGAATAGGTATTATGTTATCTCTGGATAATTAGGGCTTGCTGAAAAAGTCTTTTTTAAGGAGTAGGGGAGCGGGGGAGTAGGGGAGTAGAGGAGCAGGAAAGTAATTTTTTTTAGCCCAACTTTTGCCTAAAATTATAAATTTTTGAACATTTTGATCTGAAAACCAGGTACTTTCTCACTACCCAAAAAGGCTAAAACCAATATCAGTAAAGACATTTAGGTTTAATCAGCAAGCCCTAATTAACGATATAACTCCGTTCCGCACTCCGCAAACAAAAAATTTATCCAGAGCAAATTTCCCTATTCTCTCTACTCCCTTATTTATCAGAGATAATATTAGATATATAGCAGTCGAAGGAAAGTTTAAGACATATCAAAAGTTAAAAACTCAGACAATGCAATGTTTTTCCTTATTCTTCCTTCTTCTTTCTTCCTTCTGCTAATAAATATGAATAGCAAGCCAAATTGTTTCTATATTTGCATCTGTTGAAATAATTTTATGTGGGGTTTTTGCTGGTATAAAAATATGACTATCTTTGACTAATTTTGTTGTTTTTTGATTGATTTCTAATAT